>NZ_AMXB01000128.1:0-207 GCF_000310125.2 Thauera sp. 27 | reverse complement strand
AACGGCAGCATCAGCAACCTCGTCCAGGATCCGACCGACCCGACCCGCTGGACGGCCGACCTGACCCCGGCCGCCGGCTTTGAAGGCAACGTCACGGTCGAAGTCCCGGCTGGCAGCTATACCGACGTGGCCGGCAATGCCGGTAGCGGCGATAGCGACAGCACGGCAGTCGACACGCTCGCGCCGAGCGTCAATGTCACGATCAAC
>NZ_AMXB01000127.1:0-209 GCF_000310125.2 Thauera sp. 27 | reverse complement strand
TTTCCGGTGCCGGTCCTGTGGCCACACCGACCACGCGGACGTCAATGCCGCGAAGAACATTCTGGCCGCGGGACACGCGGTTCTGGCCGGCGACGGCCAAGCGCTCGTGGAGGGAGAGGTGCAGTCAGGCCGCCCGGTGAAGCGAGAACCCACCGAAGGGGTAGGCCATGCGGCCTAGCCCAGCAGGAATCCCCGCCCTTCCCGCTGCG
>NZ_AMXB01000126.1:0-212 GCF_000310125.2 Thauera sp. 27 | reverse complement strand
CCGGTCTCGGACAGGAACAGCACGCGGTCTTCGGTGACCTCGGTGTTGAGCGGGGCGCCCTGTTCCTTCCAGTCGGGGATGAGCTCGGTGAGCGCCTTGGGGTCCATCACCGCGCCCGACAGGATGTGGGCACCGATCTCGGCGGCCTTCTCGATCAGGCACACCGACAGCTCCTGGCCCTTGGCCGTGGCGAGCTGTTTCAAGCGGATCGC
>NZ_AMXB01000125.1:0-218 GCF_000310125.2 Thauera sp. 27 | reverse complement strand
CCCGGGGTGTCGGCGACGATGAACTTGCGCTTGTCGGTGGAGAAGAAGCGGTAGGCCACGTCGATCGTGATGCCCTGCTCGCGCTCGGCCGCCAGGCCATCGACCAGCAGCGCGAAGTCGATCTGGTCGCCCTGGGTGCCGAACTTCTTCGAGTCGGCCTCGACCGCGGCAAGCTGGTCCTCGAACAGCATCTTCGATTCGTAGAGCAGGCGGCCGAT
>NZ_AMXB01000124.1:0-259 GCF_000310125.2 Thauera sp. 27 | reverse complement strand
GACACCAACGACATGCGCTTCGCGCTGCCGCAGGGCTTCTCGCACGGCGACGAGTTCTTCGAGTACCTGAAGGACGCCTTCGACGTGATGTATGCCGAGGGCGAGGAGCGCCCGGCGATGATGAGCATCGGCATGCACTGCCGCCTGCTCGGCCGCCCGGGCCGCTTCCGTGCGCTGCAGCGCTTCCTCGACCACATCGAGAAGCACGACCGCGTATGGGTGTGCCGCCGCGTCGACATCGCCCGCCACTGGATCGAGC
>NZ_AMXB01000123.1:0-265 GCF_000310125.2 Thauera sp. 27 | reverse complement strand
CATGAACAAGATCAAATGCGCCCTGATCGGTCCGGGCAACATCGGTACCGACCTGCTGTACAAACTCAAGCGCAGTCCGGTGCTCGAGCCGGTGTGGATGGTGGGCATCGACGCCAGCTCCGAAGGCCTGGCGCGTGCGCGCGAGCTCGGCCTCAAGACCACCGCCGAGGGCGTCGACGGCCTGCTGCCGCACGTGCTGGCCGACGGCGTGCAGATCGCCTTCGATGCCACCTCGGCCTATGTGCACGCCGAGAACAGCCGCAAG
>NZ_AMXB01000122.1:0-275 GCF_000310125.2 Thauera sp. 27 | reverse complement strand
GAGCTGTGGAAGCTCTACAACGCCAGAAAGCACAAGGGCGAGTCGATCCGCGTGTTCCCGCTGTCGAACTGGACCGAGCTCGACATCTGGCAGTACATCTACCTCGAGAACATCCCCATCGTGCCGCTGTACTACGCCGCCGAGCGCCCGGTGGTCGAGCGCGACGGCACGCTGATCATGGTCGACGACCACCGCATGCCCTTGAAGCCCGGCGAGGTGCCGATGATGAAGAAGGTGCGCTTCCGCACCCTGGGCTGCTACCCGCTGACCGGCGC
>NZ_AMXB01000121.1:0-286 GCF_000310125.2 Thauera sp. 27 | reverse complement strand
AAGCCGCCGTAGTCGGCCACCAGGCGCCGGGTGTTCACCGAGTCGCGGCCGGTGTACCAGCCCACTGCGCGCTCGCCGGTCAGGCGCTCGATGATCTGCATGCCGATCTTCATGTGCTCGCGCTCGAGCTCTTCCGGCACGTTCTGGTAGTGGATCCAGCGCCAGCCGTGGCAGGCGATCTCGTGGCCCAGTTCCTTGAACGCGGCGGTGAGCTCGGGGTGGCGCTCGAGCGCCATCGACACCCCGAAGATCGTCATCGGCAGGCCGCGGCGCTCGAACTCGCGCA
>NZ_AMXB01000120.1:0-312 GCF_000310125.2 Thauera sp. 27 | reverse complement strand
TCCGGTGCGGGCAGGGCGGATCTCCGACGGACAGGCGTGCGGCGCCATGCGCACGGACGCGCCGTGCGCTGCACTCGAGCCGTCAGGAAAACGAGCAAGTGAAATGGTGTGAGCCATGCCTCTTGTCAGGGACACCCCGCCCCAAACTGTTGAAGGTGATGTGCATGGCAGGTCTCCTGGCTCACGGGTCATCGCCTTGCGCCAGCCTTCCCGGAAAGATTCCAGTGGCAGAGAGGGCGCAGGACTCGCCGATTACAGTTGCGGGGGCAGCTCCGGGTTGAGCGCGCGGGGCGCGGCACCGGATTCCCTTTT
>NZ_AMXB01000119.1:0-314 GCF_000310125.2 Thauera sp. 27 | reverse complement strand
GTGATCGACGAGGTCAATAACGGCCTGTCGTATTTCGACACCACCTTCCTGCGCGAGCTGCCGCGTCTGTACGCCAGCCTGGAAGACCGCCTGGCCGCGGCCGACCCGGCGCTGGGCGCGCCCGAGCTGGCCGCCTTCGTGCAGGTGGGCAGCTGGATCGGCGGTGATCGCGACGGCAACCCCTTCGTTACCGCCGAGGTGCTCGAGCGCGCGCTCGCCATGCAGGCGGCCGTCGCCCTGGGCTACTACCTCACCGAGCTGCACACCCTGGGCTCGCAGCTCTCGCTCGGGCTGGGCCTGGTCTCGGCCTCGGA
>NZ_AMXB01000118.1:0-315 GCF_000310125.2 Thauera sp. 27 | reverse complement strand
GTTGATCGTGACATTGACGCTCGGCGCGAGCGTGTCGACTGCCGTGCTGTCGCTATCGCCGCTACCGGCATTGCCGGCGACGTCGGTGTAACTGCCGGCGGGGACTTCGACGGTGACGTTGCCCTCGAAACCCGCGGCCGGGGTCAGATCGGCCGTCCAGCGCGTCGGGTCGGTCGGGTCCTGGACGAGGTTGCTGATGCTGCCGTTGGTCACAACGACGTCTGCAGCCTCGAAGCCCACCGGGGCTTCGCTGAACACGAAGCTGACGGTGCCGTTGGGGTTGATGGTGACGTTGACGCTCGGTGCGAGCGTGTC
>NZ_AMXB01000117.1:0-317 GCF_000310125.2 Thauera sp. 27 | reverse complement strand
GGCGTCAATGCCACGCTCGACGCCGTCATCGGGCCGCTCAACGTGGCCGCCGACTACGTCGACCAGATTGCCAAGGGCGCCATCCCCGCCCGCATCACCGACAGCTACAACGGTGACTTCAACACCATCAAGAACAACCTCAACACCGCCATCGACGCGGTCAATGCGCTCGTCACCGACGCCAACATGCTCGCCCAGGCCGCCGTCGAAGGCCGCCTGTCCACCCGCGCCGACGCCAGCCGTCACCACGGCGACTACGCCCGCATCGTCCAGGGCGTCAACGCCACCCTGGATGCGGTCATCGCCCCCATCGACGA
>NZ_AMXB01000116.1:0-325 GCF_000310125.2 Thauera sp. 27 | reverse complement strand
ATGGCTGGTACGTGTCGATCGCCTGCGCGTTCGAGGCCGGGGCGCTCGAGCGCGGCCCGAAGGCCTGCGGCATCGATCGCGGGGTGGCGAACTTCGCCGCCTTCGACACCGGGCAGCGGATCGCGCCGCTCGATGCGCACAAGCGTGCCGTCCAGCGCTTGCGCCGCTACCAGCGAGCGGTGGCTCGCAAGCTCGAAGCGGCCAAGGTCGCCGCCGGCATCCCGAAGGGCAAACCCTTCCCGAAGGGGTTCCGGCTGCAGCCTTCGAACCGGCTTCGCAAGGCACAAGCCCGGGTGGCGAAGATCCACCAGGGGATCGCCCGCCA
>NZ_AMXB01000115.1:0-336 GCF_000310125.2 Thauera sp. 27 | reverse complement strand
AGCGCCTCCACCTTGCCGTAGGACACACACAGCTCCTTGACCTCGAGCACCGGGTTCTTCGCACTCGCGTTCGAGGGCGCGCTGGCTTGGGTTTGTTGTGTCATCGCGTTCTCCTCGCTCACTCCACGCCGCCCAGATAGGCTTCAAGCACCGCCGGGTTCTGCTGCACCTCTTCCGGCAGGCCTTCGGCGATCTTCTGGCCGAACTCCATCACCACCACGCGATCGACCAGGTTCATCACGAAATCCATGTCGTGCTCGACGATCAGCGTGGCCATGCCTTCCGAGCGCAGCCTCTTCAGGAGTTCGGCGAGCGCCTGCTTTTCCTTGTAGCGCA
>NZ_AMXB01000114.1:0-337 GCF_000310125.2 Thauera sp. 27 | reverse complement strand
TCTGCAGGTTGGCGATCGTGGTCTCGAAGCGCGACTGCAGGGCGCCGAACTTGGCTCGCTGACCATTGACTGCCGCCAGGGCAGAGTCGACGATCTTGAGCGCCTTGGTCGCATTGTCGAAGGTGGTGACATCCAGCGAGGCGACGGACTGAAGGCTGGAACTAACCGCCGCTGAAGTCAGGACCGAGTTCACAGTTCCGGTCGCCGTGAAGGACTTTTCGGAGTTGAGTGAGACTGTGCCGGTGAGGCCGATGTTGACGTCGGCAGCGCCTGTTGCCACCAAGTCGCCTGCGCCAAAGGAAACGGTGCCTGCATTGACATTGCCAACGACCGTGTT
>NZ_AMXB01000113.1:0-338 GCF_000310125.2 Thauera sp. 27 | reverse complement strand
GTGTGGTGGCCCAGCGCGTGCAGCTTCTTCTCGACCAGGTTGGCGATCGAGGACTTGCCCGCACCCGACAGGCCGGTGAACCAGAGCACGCAACCGTGCTGGTTCTTGAGCGCAGCACGCGCCTGCTTGTTCACGTCAACGTGTTGCAGGTGGATGTTGTGTGCCCGGCGCAGCGCGAAGTGCAGCAGGCCAGCACCGACGGTGTTGTTGGACAGCCGGTCGACGAGGATGAAGCCGCCGGTGTCGCGGTTGTCGCGGTAGGCATCGAAGGCGATCGGACGGTCGAGGCTGATGTTGCACACGCCGATCGCGTTCAGTTCCAGCTTCTTGGCCGCGAC
>NZ_AMXB01000112.1:0-341 GCF_000310125.2 Thauera sp. 27 | reverse complement strand
CCGGTGGGCTTCGAGGCGAGCGACGTCGTTGTGACCAATGGTTCGATCTCGAACCTGGTGCAAGATCCGACCGACCCGACGCGCTGGACGGCCGACCTCACGCCGGCCGCTGGTTTCGAGGGCAATGTCACGGTCGAAGTCCCGGCCGGTAGCTACACCGACGTGGCCGGCAATGCTGGCAGTGGCGATAGCGACAGCACGGCGGTCGACACGCTCGCCCCGAGCGTCAATGTCACGATCAACCCGGACGGCACGGTCAGCTTCGTGTTCAGCGAAGCCCCGGTGGGCTTCGAGGCGAGCGACGTTGTTGTCACCAACGGTTCGATTTCGAACCTGGTGCA
>NZ_AMXB01000111.1:0-364 GCF_000310125.2 Thauera sp. 27 | reverse complement strand
TCCTGGCCGCCGACCATGCCGCGTCGGCCCATCTCGACCAGGATCTCGCGCGCGGGCACGCCGTACTTCTTCTCGGCGCGCTTGGCGAACAGCAGGAAGGAGCCATACACGCCGGCGTAGCCCAGCGTGAGCGCATCGCGGTCGATGCGGATCGGGAAGTCCATGATCGGCACCACCAGGTCCTCGGCCACGTCCTGGATCTTGAACACATCCACGCCGGTCTCGATCCCCATCAGGTCGCACACCGCGATGAACACTTCCATCGGGGTGTTGCCCGCACCGGCCCCCAGGCCAGCGGCCGCGGCGTCGATGCGGCTGGCGCCGACTTCGAGCGCGGCCAGGCTGTTGGCCACGCCCATGGCCA
>NZ_AMXB01000110.1:0-437 GCF_000310125.2 Thauera sp. 27 | reverse complement strand
TCGACATCGACTACGTCCACGCCGAGATCCGCAAGTACGAGGCCAAGGCGCCCAAGCTGCCCGAGCTGACCGCCGAGGCGCGCCAGATCGTGGATTCGGTCGGTGCCAGCGGCGAAGTGCGCCGCCTGCTCGAGATCCGCGTGCCCGACCTGATCGGCTACCAGGACGCCGCCTACGCCCGCCGCTACGCGGCCAAGGTGAAGCGCGTGATGGAGGCCGAACAGCGCGTCGCACCGGAAGGCTCAGCGCTCACCGAAGCCGCCGCACGCTACTTCTACAAGCTGATGGCCTACAAGGACGAGTACGAGGTCGCCCGCCTGCACTCCGACCCGGCCTTCCTCGCCGAGCTCGACGCGCAGTTCCCGCACGGCTACACGGTCGAGTACAACCTCGCCCCGCCGCTGCTCTCCAAGCGCGACCCGGAGACGGGTGAGCCG
>NZ_AMXB01000109.1:0-463 GCF_000310125.2 Thauera sp. 27 | reverse complement strand
GCGATCGGCACCGCGCCGTCCTTCAACTGCAGGTGGCAGGGCTGCTCTTCCTCGTGGTTGGTGTTGGACAGGAACACCGAGGACAGGCGATCGAAGGTGAGCACGCCGTCGGGCTTGGGGTAATTGATCTTCGCGCAGTCGGCCGCCGGCTTGAGCTTGTCATGGTCGGCGCTGTTGCGCAGCGTCCACGGCGCCTTGCCGCGGAACACCACCTGGTCGATGCCGAACAGCAGCGAACCCAGGTACAGGCCCTTCTTCATGTAGGGCTTGAAGTTGCGCGTCTTGTGCAACTCGGCGTACAGCCAGGAGTCGCGGAAGGCGGCCGGGTAGGCGGTGAGCGCGTCGCGCTCGCGTTCCTTGGCGAGCGCCTCGAAGGCGGCCTCGGCGGCGAGCATGCCCGACTTGATCGCGGCGTGGCTGCCCTTGATGCGCGCGGCGTTGAGAAAGCCCGCATCGTCGCCGA
>NZ_AMXB01000108.1:0-464 GCF_000310125.2 Thauera sp. 27 | reverse complement strand
CCTTCGAAGGAGAGCTGCTGTTCGAGGGTGTGGCCGGGGGCGGCGTGCATGGCCTGGCGGGTGCGCACCAGCGCCTTGGTGGGCATGGCGGCGAGCTGGGTGGCGAGCGCGTCGACCTTGGCGCCGAACTCGGCGTCGTCGTACGCGGCCCAGATCAGGCCCCAGTCGGCGGCTTTCTCCGCGGGCAGCTTGTCGGCGAGCAGGGCCAGGCCCATGGCGCGTGCCATGCCGACGCGCTGGGGCAGGAACCAGGTGCCGCCGGTGTCGGGGATGAGGCCGATCTTGCTGAACGCCTGCAGGAAGGACGCCGACTTCGTCGCCACCACCAGGTCGCAGGCCAGCGCCAGGCTGGCGCCGGCACCGGCGGCGATGCCATTGACGGCGGCGATGGTGGGTACGCGCAGGTTCTGCAGGCGCAGCACCAGCGGCTTGTAGTTCTTGTCGACGACGTCGCCGATGTCGGG
>NZ_AMXB01000107.1:0-501 GCF_000310125.2 Thauera sp. 27 | reverse complement strand
AGCCTTGACGAGGCCGCGCGCTGCGCGCTGCTGCTCGAAGAGCTCGCCACCGCGCGCCCGCTCGCCTCGCCCCACGTCGCCTACTCCGAGGAGAGCGCGGGCGAGCTCGCCATCTTCCGCGCCGCGCGCGGCATCCACCAGCGCTACGGCAGCGCAGCCATCCGCAACTGCATCATCTCCAAGACCGACGACGTCTCCGACCTGCTCGAGCTGGCCGTGCTGCTGAAGGAGGCCGGCCTGCTGCGCCCGCTCGAGAACGCGCTCGACGTGAACATCGTGCCGCTGTTCGAGACCATCGGCGACCTGGAGAACGCCGCCGGCGTGATGGAACGCCTGTTCTCGATCCCGGCCTACCGCGGCCTGCTCGAGGCGCGCGCCCACACCCAGGAGGTCATGCTCGGCTACTCGGACAGCAACAAGGATGGCGGCTTCCTCACCTCGGGCTGGGCGCTGTACAAGGCCGAGGGCGAGCTGGTGGCCACCTTCGCCCGCCACGGCGTG
>NZ_AMXB01000106.1:0-530 GCF_000310125.2 Thauera sp. 27 | reverse complement strand
AAGACCGGCGCTTCGCGGGCGCAGCCCTGCGCCCGGGCGCCCGACCGGCGTGTCGCCCCCTTCCTCACCCGAGAGCACACCATGACCGCGCACCCCGCCCTCCCCCTCGCCGTCGCGCCCCTCACCCACGAGGCCTTCGCACCCTTCGGCCAGCTCATCGAGGCCAGCGACGCCGCACAGCACTTCACCATCAACGCCGGCAACACCGAGCGCTACCACGACCTCGCTCGCATCGAGCCCGGGCCCGAGGGCCGCGTCATCGTCTCCATCTTCCGCGGACAGCCCCGCGCCCTGCCCTTCACCGTGAACATGATGGAGCGCCACCCGCTCGCCTCACAGGCCTTCATCCCCATGTCGGGCAAGCCCTATCTGGTCGTCGTCGCCCCCGCCGGCGCACCGCCCACCGCAGAAGACCTGACGGTCTTCCTCGCCCGCGGCGACCAGGGCGTCAACTACGCCCCCGGCGTCTGGCACCACCCCCTGCTCGCACTCGACGAAATCTGCGACTTCATCGTCATCGACCGCAGCGG
>NZ_AMXB01000105.1:0-536 GCF_000310125.2 Thauera sp. 27 | reverse complement strand
GCGATGAGCGAGATGGGCCCGACGCAGCTGAACATTCCGCGCGACTACTTCTACGGCGAGATCACCTGCGAGATCCCCAAGCCGGCGCGGCTGGACCGTGGCGCGGGCGGCGAGCAAAGCCTCAATGAAGCGGCCGAGCTGCTGGCCAAGGCCAAGTTCCCGGTGATCATCTCGGGCGGCGGCGTGGTGATGGCCGACGCGATCGAGGAGTGCAAGGCGCTGGCCGAGCGCCTGGGCGCGCCGGTGGTCAACAGCTACCTGCACAACGACTCGTTCCCGGCGAGCCACCCGCTGTGGTGCGGCCCGCTGGGCTACCAGGGCTCGAAGGCGGCGATGAAGCTGATCAGCCAGGCCGACGTGGTGGTGGCGCTGGGTTCGCGCCTGGGCCCGTTCGGTACGCTGCCGCAGCACGGCATGGACTACTGGCCCAAGAACGCGAAGATCATCCAGATCGACGCGGACAACAAGATGCTCGGGCTGGTGAAGAAGATCTCGGTGGGCATCTGCGGTGATGCCAAGGCGGCGGCGGTGGCGCT
>NZ_AMXB01000104.1:0-542 GCF_000310125.2 Thauera sp. 27 | reverse complement strand
GCCATCCTCGCTCAGCCCGAGGGCGCGGTGCAGGGCCAGATCCGGCTCACCGAGCAGGGCGAGGTGATCGGCGCCAAGTACGGCAACCCGGAAGTGGGCCGGCGCAACCTCGAGGTGCTGGTGGCCGCCACGCTCGAGACCAGCCTGCGCCCGGCCAGCGCCGCGCCCACCCCGGCGGCCTTCCTCGAGGCCATGCAGGCCTTGTCGGACGCCGCATTCGCCGCCTACCGCGGCCTGGTCTACGAGACCGAGGGCTTCGAGCGCTACTTCTGGGAATCGACCGTGATCAGCGAGATCGCCGCGCTCAACATCGGCAGCCGCCCGGCCTCGCGCAAGAAGAGCACCGCCATCGAGGATCTGCGCGCCATCCCCTGGGTCTTCAGCTGGTCGCAGTGCCGGGTGATGCTGCCGGGCTGGTACGGCTTTGGCAGCGCGGTGCAGGCCTTGCTCGCCCGCCAGCCCGCGGACGGCCTGGCGCTGCTGCAGCGCATGAACCGCGAGTGGCCCTTCTTCCAGACCCTGCTGTCGAACATGGACATGGT
>NZ_AMXB01000103.1:0-563 GCF_000310125.2 Thauera sp. 27 | reverse complement strand
CGGAGAAAGATGTCGTTGCCGCTGTCGTTGGTCATCACGAGCTGGCCGTTTGAATTGATGGAGGCAGTGACGCCGGTCTTGCCGGAGACATCATTGATTGCAGATACGGCGTTGGCTAAGTTGTCAGCACCTGTGGTGCCGCCAATGGTGAATGAGACGCGTACGGTTTCCGTGGCGGCATTGTCTGCAACGATGTCGAACGAATAGGCGCCGGCTGCGCTGAAGGTCGCTGTGCCTTCGGTGCGTGCTGTTGCCGTCACGCCGGTCTTGCTGCTCACTGTATTGACCTGATCGGCGACCGTCTTGGCGCTGGAGCCTGCAGCGACGTTGATCGCACCGCTGGCGCCTAGGTTGCCGAAGATCTGCAGGGTGGCGTCGGCCACGCGAACGCCAGTTTTCCCTGCCACCTGTGCATCGGTTCTCGTACCCGTGATTGACGCAGCAACGGTTGTGCTGGCCACGTTGTTGTTGCCATAGTTGGAGGTGCGGAAGTTGCCGGTGGAGGCAGTGATGGTCTGGTTTGCATTGGCGCCGACCTGAAAGTTGGCGGTGCCGAAGGTGCC
>NZ_AMXB01000102.1:0-571 GCF_000310125.2 Thauera sp. 27 | reverse complement strand
CGCGCCGGGTGGGTGACGTGGCCCTGGTACTTGGTGAACTCCTGGAACATCGGCAGCTGCTTGCACTCCTGGAAGCCGCCCAGCCCCATCGTCATCGTGCCCGTCTCGGGGGTGATGATCACCACCGGGCTGTGCGCCCAGTAGGCCGCGCCGATCGCGGTCACGCAGTTGCTGATGCCCGGGCCGTTCTGGCCGATCACCACGCCGTGGCGGCCCGACACCCGCGAGTAGCCGTCGGCCATGTGGCCCGCGCCCTGCTCGTGCACCACCGGGATCAGCCGGATGCCGGCCGGCGCGAAAATGTCCATCGCGTCCATGAAGGCCGAGCCCATGATGCCGAACATGTCGGTGACGCCGTTGGACACCAGGGTTTCGACGAAGGCTTCGGAGGGGGTCATCTTGGTCGGGCCGCTGGCCACGCTGCGGCCGTCGGGGGTGGGCTGGCTCATGCTGTCTCCTGGGAGTTAGTTGAACGAAATCGGTACCAAACATTCCGATATCCGAGATACGTGAACGCACTCTAGGTCCAACACCCCAAAAGGTCAACATCAAATTCCAAAAAACGGTACGA
>NZ_AMXB01000101.1:0-581 GCF_000310125.2 Thauera sp. 27 | reverse complement strand
TGGCTCGGCGAGCAGGCCGAGGCGGCCGGCGTCGAGGTCTATCCCGGCTTTGCCGGCGCCGAGATCCTGTTCGATGAAAAAGGCGCGGTCAAGGGCGTGGCCACTGGCGACATGGGCCTGAACCGTGACGGCACGCCCGGCCCGCACCACCAGCCGGGCATGGAGCTGCACGCCAAGTACACGCTCTTTGCCGAAGGCTGTCGCGGCCATCTGGGCAAGCAGCTCGAGGCGAAGTTCAATCTGCGCGAGGGCGCCGACCCGCAGACCTACGGCATCGGCATCAAGGAGCTGTGGGAGGTCAGGCCCGAGAACCATCGCCCCGGCCTGGTGGTGCACACCGCCGGCTGGCCGATGGACAACGCCACCTACGGCGGTGGCTTCGTCTATCACCTCGAGGACAACCTGGTGGCGGTGGGCTACGTGGTCGGCCTCAACTACGAGAACCCGCACCTGTCGCCCTTCGAGGAGATGCAGCGCTACAAGACGCACCCCGAGATCCGCAAGTATCTCGAAGGCGGCAAGCGCCTGGCCTACGGCGCGCGCGCCATTGCCGCCGGCGGCCTGCAGAGCCTGCCGCGGCT
>NZ_AMXB01000100.1:0-686 GCF_000310125.2 Thauera sp. 27 | reverse complement strand
GCGGCGAAGATCGCCGCCGAGAAAGCCGCGTGGGAGAAGGAGCTCGACGAATGGACGCACGAGCGCGACCCGTTCAGCCTGGACATGATCGAAGAGAACGCCAAGGAGAAGCCGTTCTCGGGCGGCGAGTACCTGCACCCGCGCCAGGTGCTGCGCGAGCTCGAGAAGGCGATGCCCGAGGACGTGATGGTGTCGACCGACATCGGCAACATCAACTCGGTGGCCAACAGCTACCTGCGCTTCGAGAAGCCGAGGAGCTTCTTTGCGGCGATGAGCTTTGGCAACTGCGGCTACGCCTTCCCGACCATCATCGGTGCCAAGGTGGCCGCGCCGCACCGTCCGGCGGTGTCGTACGCGGGTGACGGTGCCTGGGGCATGAGCCTGATGGAGACGATGACCTGCGTGCGCCACAACATTCCGGTGACCGCGGTGGTGTTCCACAACCGTCAGTGGGGTGCGGAGAAGAAGAACCAGGTGGACTTCTACAACCGCCGCTTCGTCGCTGGCGAGCTGGACAACCAGAGCTTTGCCGAGATCGCGCGCGCGATGGGTGCCGAGGGCATCACGGTCGATCGTCTGGAGGACGTGGGGCCGGCGCTGAAGAAGGCGATCGACCTGCAGATGAACCACGGCAAGACGACGATCATCGAGATCATGTGCACGCGCGAGCTGGGCGACCCGTTCCG
>NZ_AMXB01000099.1:0-698 GCF_000310125.2 Thauera sp. 27 | reverse complement strand
GTCAGGTCTTTCATTTGCCCACCCCCGAGAAAGCGGACGCACTGCTATGATCTGTCCATGTGGTCATCTGGAGAGTCGCCATGCGTACTGTAGCGGTAGTCGAAGCCAAGAGTCAGTTTTCAGCGCTGCTGGCAGCGGTCGAGAGTGGTGAGGAAGTGGCGATCACTCGGCGAGGGCGGGTGGTGGCTCGATTGGTGCCCGATGCGGCGCGCTCGGCGGCAGACGTCTTCCGACGCTGCTGGCGGGAGGGCGGGCTGGATCTGGCCGAGCCGGCCGATGCGCCGCCAGAGTCGGTTGCGGGCTGGGAATGATCGGACATGCACTATCTTCTCGATACCAATATCTTCAACGCCGCGCTGAAGGCGCACCCGGCGGTGCGAACGCGGCTCGAGTCCGTGCCGGCTTCTTCGATCGTGGTCTCGCCCATCGTGCTCGGCGAACTCGAAACCGGCGTGGAGAAGAGCGCGCAGGTCGAGCGCAACCGCGCGCGGTTGCATGAGGTCGTGGCGGGTCTTGCGGTGCCACCGCTCGATGCGACGGTGAGTGGGCACTACGCATGCATTCGCGCCGCGCTCGAGCGCCAGGGCACGCCGATAGGCGGCAACGATCTCTGGATTGCCGCGCAGGCGCTTGCATTGGGTGCCATGTTGGTGACCGACAACGTGAGGGAGTTCGGTCGTGTTCCGGGGTTGGTGGTG
>NZ_AMXB01000098.1:0-773 GCF_000310125.2 Thauera sp. 27 | reverse complement strand
CTCTCCGGGGGCGACCTCACCCAGAAGATCACCGACAACTACGCCGGCGACTTCCAGGTGCTGCAGAACGCAGTCAACGAGTCCATGGACAAGCTCGCCGAGATCATCGAGCAGGTCCGTGGCGCGGCCGATGCGCTCACCAACGCCGCAGGCCAGGTCTCGGCCACCGCTCAGAGCCTGTCCCAGTCCTCCTCCGAGCAGGCCGCCAGCGTCGAGGAAACCTCGGCTTCGATCGAGCAGATGAGCGCCTCGATCAACCAGAACTCGGAAAACGCCAAGATCACCGACGCCATGGCCACCAAGGCCGCCTCCGAAGCCGGCGAGGGCGGCCAGGCCGTCAAATCCACGGTCGAGGCGATGAAGAACATCGCCGGCAAGATCGGCATCATCGATGACATCGCCTACCAGACCAACCTGCTCGCGCTCAACGCCGCCATCGAAGCGGCCCGTGCCGGCGAGCACGGCAAGGGCTTTGCGGTGGTCGCCGCCGAGGTCAGAAAGCTCGCCGAGCGCAGCCAGGTCGCCGCCCAGGAGATCGGCCAGCTCGCCGGCAACTCGGTCCACCTGGCCGAGCGCGCGGGTACGCTGCTCGACGAGATCGTGCCCTCGATCAACAAGACCTCCGACCTCGTGCAGGAGATCGCCTCGGCCAGCCAGGAGCAGACCGCCGGCGTCGGCCAGATCAACAACGCCATGGGCCAGCTCAACAAGGCCACCCAGCAGAACGCCTCGGCCTCCGAAGAGCTCGCCGCCACCGCCGAGGAGCTCGGCGG
>NZ_AMXB01000097.1:0-875 GCF_000310125.2 Thauera sp. 27 | reverse complement strand
GCCTCGGTGCAGTGGGTGGCCACGCGGATGGTGGAGACGCCCAGTTCGTGCGCCATCTTGAGGTGATCGACCGTGCCGATGCCCGGCAGCAGCAGCGCCGACACCCTGGCCTGCTTCATCAGCGGGATCACGGCGGACAGGTACTCCTCGTCGCTGTGGGCCGGGAAGCCGTAGTTCACCGAGCTGCCGCCCAGGCCGTCGCCGTGGGTGACCTCGATCAGCGGGATGCCCGCCTCGTCCAGGCCGCAGGCGATGGTCTTCATCTGCTCGAGCGTCATCAGGTGGCGCTTGGGGTGCATGCCGTCGCGCAGGGTCATGTCATGCACGGTGACTTTCTTGCCGCGAAGTTCCATGTTCATCTCTCCTTGTGGCCGGGGCGCTCAGGCCACCATCGTGGCGCGGTTGGATTCAAGCTTGAGGCGACCGGCCAGGATCTCCTCGGCGAACATCTCGGCGGTGCGCGCACCGGCCGCGGTCATGATGTCGAGGTTGCCGGCGTACTTGGGCAGGTAGTCGCCCAGGCCTTCGACCTCGAGGTACACCGAGACGCGCTTGCCGTCGAACACCGGGCCATTGACCAGGCGGTAGCCGGGCACGTACTTCTGCACCTCGCGGATCATGGCGTGGATGGATTCGGTGATCGCCGCCTGGTCGGGTTCGGTCTCGGTCAGGCAGTGCACCGTGTCGCGCATGATCAAGGGCGGTTCGGCCGGGTTGAGGATGATGATCGCCTTGCCCTGCTTGGCGCCGCCCACTTGCTCGACCGCGCCCGCGGTGGTGCGGGTGAATTCGTCGATGTTCTTGCGCGTGCCGGGGCCGGCCGACTTGGAGGACACGGTGGCGACGATCTCGCCGTAGGCCACCGGCTGCACGCG
>NZ_AMXB01000096.1:0-1045 GCF_000310125.2 Thauera sp. 27 | reverse complement strand
CATGGCCAGCCACACTCCCGGCGCCCCCGTCTTCGCCCCCCCTGCCGAGTTGCCCGACTGGGCGCTGCGCTCGGTCGACCTCGCCAACCCGCGCCTGGGCGCCAAGGCAATCGCCGCCTCCGACGACTTCTTCGCCGAGGTCGCACGCATGCTCAACCCCGAGCCCGCACAGTTCGTCCCCGGCAAGTTCGACACCAACGGCAAGTGGATGGATGGCTGGGAGTCGCGCCGCAAGCGCGTCGCCGGTCACGACTGGGCACTCGTCAAACTCGGCGTCAGGGGCGTCATCCGCGGTTTCGACGTCGACACCTCTCACTTCACCGGCAACTACCCGCCCGCCGTCTCGATCGAGGCCTGCGTCTCCGACGCCGATGACGTGGCCGCGCTCCAGGCCGCGACCTGGACCGAGATCCTTCCGGCCACCCCGATGGGGCCCAACAGCCATCACCTCCTCGAGTGCGCCAGCACCGCGGCCTGGACCCACCTGCGCGTGAACATGTATCCGGACGGCGGCATCGCGCGCCTGCGCGTCTATGGCCGCCCGCTGGGCTCGCTCGCGGCCAAGGCCGCCGCGGGCGAACTCGTCGATCTGGTGGCGATGGAAAATGGCGGCCGCGCCGTGTCGTGGAACGACGCCAGCTTCGGCTCTTCGGCCGCTGCGCTGTTGCTGCCGGGCCGTGGCATGAACATGGGCGATGGCTGGGAGACCCGCCGCCGCCGCGAACCGGGCAACGACTGGTGCGTGCTCGAGCTCGGCGCCCCCGGCACGGTCGAGCGCATCGAGGTCGACACCGCCTTCTTCAAGGGCAACTACCCCGATCGCTGCTCGATCCAGGCCGCCTATGTCACCGGCGGCACCGACCGCTCGATCACCACCCAGTCGATGTTCTGGCACACCCTGCTGCCCGAGCAGAAGCTGGAGATGGACGCCATCCACAGCTTCACCGAAGAAGTGGCCAAGCTCGGGCCGATCACCCACGTGCGCTTGAACATCTTCCCCGACGGCGGCGTCTCGCGACTGCGCCTGTGGGGCAAGGTCGAGGCC
>NZ_AMXB01000095.1:0-1157 GCF_000310125.2 Thauera sp. 27 | reverse complement strand
TCGGTGTAGCTGCCGGCGGGGACTTCGACGGTCACCGTGCCTTCAAAGCCCGCGGCCGGGGTCAGATCAGCCGTCCAGTGCGTCGGATCGGTCGGATCTTGAACCAGGTTCGAGATCGAACCATTGGTCACAACGACGTCGCTCGCCTCGAAGCCCACCGGCGGCTCGCTGAAGACGAAGCTGACCGTGCCGTCCGGGTTGATCGTGACATTGACGCTCGGGGCCAAGGTATCCACCGCGGTGCTGTCGCTATCGCCACTGCCAGCATTGCCGGCCACATCGGTATAGCTGCCGGCGGGGACTTCGACGGTCACCGTGCCTTCAAAGCCCGCGGCCGGGGTCAGATCGGCCGTCCAGCGCGTCGGGTCGGTCGGATCCTGGACGAGGTTGCTGATGCTGCCGTTGGTCACAACGACGTCGCTCGCCTCGAAGCCCACCGGCGCTTCGCTGAACACGAAACTGACGGTGCCGTCCGGGTTAATCGTGACATTGACGCTCGGCGCGAGCGTGTCGACTGCCGTGCTGTCGCTATCGCCGCTACCGGCATTGCCAGCCACGTCGGTATAGCTGCCGGCGGGGACTTCGACGGTCACCGTGCCCTCGAAGCCAGCGGCCGGAGTCAGGTCAGCCGTCCAGCGCGTCGGGTCGGTCGGGTCCTGGACGAGGTTGCTGATGCTGCCGTTGGTCACAACAACGTCTGCAGCCTCGAAGCCCACCGGGGCTTCGCTGAACACGAAGCTCACCGTGCCGTCCGGGTTGATCGTGACATTGACGCTCGGCGCGAGCGTGTCGACCGCGGTGCTGTCGCTATCGCCACTGCCGGCATTGCCAGCCACGTCGGTGTAGCTGCCGGCGGGGACTTCGACGGTCACCGTGCCTTCAAAGCCCGCGGCCGGGGTCAGATCAGCCGTCCAGCGCGT
The DNA here is from genome assembly GCF_000310125.2 of Thauera sp. 27. NCBI lineage: Bacteria > Pseudomonadati > Pseudomonadota > Betaproteobacteria > Rhodocyclales > Zoogloeaceae > Thauera > Thauera sp. 27. The sequence goes on along the minus strand of NZ_AMXB01000095.1, from coordinate 237 downwards.
CGGATCGGTCGGATCCTGCACCAAGTTCGAGATCGAGCCGTTGGTGACGACGATGTCGCTCGCCTCGAAGCCCACCGGGGCTTCGCTGAACACGAAGCTCACCGTGCCGTCCGGGTTGATCGTGACATTGACGCTCGGCGCGAGCGTGTCGACCGCGGCGCTGTCGCTATCGCCACTGCCGGCATTGCCAGCCACGTCGGTGTAGCTGCCGGCGGGGACTTCGACGGTCACCGTGCC
>NZ_AMXB01000094.1:0-1216 GCF_000310125.2 Thauera sp. 27 | reverse complement strand
ATGATGTACCGCCTGATGTACCAGCCGATCGCCTCTGCGCCGGTGCTGATCCTGCTGATCGTGTCCGTGGCCCTGCATATCGCGATGGTGGGCCTGGGGCTGCTGTTCTTCGGCGCCGAGGGGCACAGAACGCCGGCCTTCAGCGAGCTCAGCTTCGATCTCGGCCCGCTGATGGTGACGGGGCAGACGATCTGGGTGCTGGTGGTGTCGGTGCTGCTGATCGTGGCGCTCTACCAGTTCTTCGAACGCACGCTGTACGGCAAGGCCTTGCGCGCAACCGCGATCAACCGCGTCGGGGCGCAGTTGATGGGGATCTCGCCCGCGCTTGCCGGCAAGCTCACCTTCTTCCTGGCCGCTTTCATTGGCGCGCTCTCGGGCGTGCTGATCGCCCCAATCACCACCATCTATTACGACACCGGATTCCTGATCGGGCTCAAGGGCTTCGTTGCCGCCATCATCGGCGGCCTGGCCAGCTACCCGATCGCCGCGCTTGGCGCCATTGCAGTCGGGTTGCTCGAAGCCTTCGCTTCATTCTGGGCCAGCGCGTACAAGGAAGTCATCGTGTTTACGCTAATCATCCCCGTGCTGCTGTGGCGTTCGCTGACCAGCCACCACGTGGAGGAGGAAGAATGAGAACCGACCGTCTGGTGCTGGGGGCCTTCCTTGCCCTGCTGTTGATGGTGCCGGCGATCCTTTCGCCGTACTACGTGACGCTGCTCAACTACATCGGCCTGTATGCGATGGTCGCCCTCGGCCTGGTGCTGCTCACCGGCGTGGGCGGGCTCACGAGCTTTGGCCAGGCGGCCTTCGTCGGCCTGGGGGCCTACACCACCGCTGCGCTGACCACGGCGACGGACCTGCCGGCCTGGCTGGCCTGGGTGGGGGCTTCGCCCTGGCTCACGCTTGTGGCGGGCTTGCTCATTACCGCTGCCGTGGCGGTCCTGCTGGGTTCGCTCACGCTCAAGCTGTCGGGCCATTTCCTGCCCTTGGGTACGATCGCCTGGGGCATCAGCCTGTACTTCCTGTTCGGCACCATGCAAAGCCTGGGCGGGCACACCGGCATCACCGGCATTCCGCCCATCGAGTTGTTCGGCTGGACGCTCGATGGCGGCGGCGAGATCTTCTACCTGATCTGGGCCTTCCTGCTGCTGGGCATGCTCACCACCCACAACCTGCTCGACTCGCGCGAAGGGCGCGCGATCCGCGCCTTGAAAGG
>NZ_AMXB01000093.1:0-1239 GCF_000310125.2 Thauera sp. 27 | reverse complement strand
CGCGGCTCGCGCCGCTCCCACAGCAAAGCCCACAGCCGCGGCTCTCCCCCCCCAGTGGGAGCGGCGCCAGCCGCGAGGGGTTGAAGGCGACGTGGCCCGGCGTTTAGGTGAGACGGCCGGCTTCGGTTAAGCCATCGACACGTAGGTGCGAACCTCGACCTTCAGCGCGCGTTTGATGGCGGCGAAGATCGCCGAGATGTTGCTCATTGTCGGATTGCCCGAGGCCGACAGCATCCGGTGCAGGCTCTTGGCCGGTTTGTGGATTTCTTCGGCCAGCGATTCGAAGCCGATCGTTGCGTTGACCAGGTCACGCAGGATCAATCTGGCGGTGTCGGGTTCGCCGTCTATGAACAGGGTGATCGCCTCGTCGAGCAGTGCCTGGGCAAAGGCCGGATCGTTTTGCACCCGGGCAGCAACGGTTTCCTTGAAGTCTCGGGTCAATGCCATTGTTCATGCTCCTTTCTGCGTTTGCGCCTTGCGACGCTTGTACTCTTCCCACAACGCGACCGCCTCGTCGATGTCCTTTTGTTGGCGTTTCTTGCTGCCGCCGCCGAGCAGGACAACGATCCTCAGGCCGTCCTTGGCCAGATAGACGCGGTAGCCCGGCCCCCAGTCGATCTTGTACTCGCCAATGCCTCGGAACCACTCCACGTTGGATAGGTTGCCTTGTTCAATCCGTGCGGCAGCAATGGTGACTTTTGCGGCAGCCATCGGATCGAGTGCGGAGAACCAGCGGGCATATGGACTGCTGCCGTCGGGGAGGAGCAGTTCCTTGACTTGGTAGGTCATTGGCCGAAAGGTAACATAGAAGTAGCTATAGGTGGGCGCCTCGAAGCGGCCCCATTGGCGCAGCAAGCTGAGGACGATTCGCTGAGAGTTATGCTAACGGACTTTCTGCGCCTGCGGCTTGCCAGCGCACTCAACCGTCGTCCGCCACGCCAAAAAGCTCGCGGCTCGCGCCGCTCCTACGGCGAAGCCCAGCGGCGTAGGTTTCCGTGGGAGCGGCGCCAGCCGCGAGGTGTTGAAGGCGACACGCCCATCGTAGCCGCCCAAAAAGCTCGCGGCTCGCGCCGCGCCTACAGCAAACCCCCCGCCGCGGGTCTCCCCCCTCCCTGTGGGAGCGGCGCCAGCCGCGAGGGGTTGAAGGCGACACGCCCATCGTAGCCGCCCAAAAAGCTCGCGGCTTGCGCCGCTCCCACAGCAAGCCCCCCCGCCGCGGGTCCCCCGCCCCAGTGGGAG
>NZ_AMXB01000092.1:0-1321 GCF_000310125.2 Thauera sp. 27 | reverse complement strand
CTCGAGGTGATCACGCCGCGCTCAATGCCCTGCTCGGGCGTGCGCCCGATGCGCCGCTCGCCGCGCCACAGCCGCCCGCGCCGCTACCCGCCGGGCTCGCGTTCGCCACCCTGGTCGAGCGCGCACGCACGGCCCACCCCGAAGTGCGCGCCGAGGCCATCGGCGTAGACGCTGCGCGCATCGAGCGCGAACGCGCGCGCCGCGAGCGCCAGCCCGACTACGCGGTCGGCGTCACCTACAACCGCCCGCGCGAGGGCCGCGAGTCCTGGGATCTGATGTTCGAGGTGATGATCCCCTTGCAGCAGGGCGTGCGCGACGCGCGTCAGCGCGAGACCGCAGCGCTCGGCCTGGCCGCCGAGGCCCGCCGGCGCGCGGCCGAGACGCGCATCGCCGGTGAGTTGGGTGCGGCGTGGGCGTCGTGGCGGGCAGCCAGTGACAGCCTGCAGTTGCTGCGCTCCACCTTGCTGCCCCAGGCAGAGGCCGGGCGCGACGCAGCGCGCGCGGGCCTGGCCGGCAACCAGGTCGGTATTGGCGAGGTATTGATGGCCGAAGCCCAGGTGCTCGACACCCGGCTGGCCCTGCTGCAGACGGAGGTCGAGGCGCGCATGGCGCTGATCGAGCTGCAGCGACTGTCCGGAGAGCTTGAGTGACTGATCACATGAAACCCGCTGCAGGGCAATCTGCGGCGGAGGCAGGTGAGGCCAAGGCAGGGCGTGGCGCACTGCGCGTACTCGCCCTGTTGGCGCTGGTGGCGGCAGTGGGGGCCGCCGGCTACTGGGTGGGCAGCCGCGCTGCGGGTCCGGTCCATGGCAGCGCTGCGCAGATCGGGACGGAAGCCGACAGCGGCGTGGTCGCTGCGGTGACGAATACCGGCGCCCCAGCCAGTGGCGAGCGCCAGATCCTCTACTACCGCAACCCGATGGGCCTGCCCGACACCTCGCCGGTGCCCAAGAAGGACTCCATGGGCATGGATTACATCCCGGTTTATGCCGACGAGGCCAGCGACGACGCCGGCACCGTGCGGGTGAGCCCGGCGCGCATGCAGACCCTGGGCGTGCGCACGGCAACGGTGGCGCGCGGCACGCTCGATGCGGTGCTGCGTGCCAGCGGCCGGGTGGAGATCGACGAGCGCGCGCAGGTGGTGGTGGCGCCGCGCTTCGAGGGCTGGATCGAGCGCCTGCATGTAAGCGCGGTGGGTGACGTCGTGCGCCGCGGCCAGCCGCTGCTCACGGCCTGGAGCCCGGCGCTGCAGTCGGCGGGCGAGGAGGTCCGCATCGCCGAGCGCCTGGTGACCGCCAGCGCTGCCGACCCCGAGGCCCGC
>NZ_AMXB01000091.1:0-1621 GCF_000310125.2 Thauera sp. 27 | reverse complement strand
ACGACGCAGGTGGATTCGTCCTCGGCGATGGTGTGGGCGCCGGCATCGTGCATCTCCTTGAGGCCACGTGCGCCGTCGTCGCCCATGCCGGTCATGATCACGCCGACCGCGTTGCGACCGGCGACCTTGGCGCAGGAGTTGAACAGGGCATCCACCGACGGGCGATGGCGGCTGACGAGGGGGCCATCCACCACCTGCACCGAGTAATGGTTGCCGCTGCGCGCGAGCAGCATGTGCCTGCCGCCGGGGGCGACCAATGCCCGCCCGGGCTGGACCATGTCGCCGTTGCGCGCTTCACGCACCTCGAGTGCGCACAGGCTGTCCAGACGCGCTGCGAACATCGCGGTGAAGCGCTCGGGCATGTGTTGCACGATCACGATACCGGGACAGTTGGCCGGTAGTCGCGTGAGCACTGTTTCGAGTGCCTGGGTACCGCCGGTGGACGTACCGATGGCGATGATGCGTTCGCCGCTGCGGGGGAGGCGGTCGAGCTTCATCGGCGGGCGTTGTTGGTGAACTGTGCGAGCTGTTCTCGTGCGCCGGGCCTGGTGTACAGGGTCGGGCGCAGGGACGTCAGCTCGGTGGTGATGCCGCTGAGGGTTTCGGAGTGCCCGACGATGAAGATGCCGTCGTCCGCAAGGTGCGGGAGCAGGTTGCCGATGACTTTGCGCTTGGTGTCCTGATCGAAGTAGATCATGACGTTGCGCAGGAAGATCATGTCGAACTTGCCCATTGCGGCATGGCCAGGGGCGATCAGGTTGATCTGGCGGAACTCCACGCGGGTACGCAACTGGGGCACGACCTCGAGGCTGGCATCGAGCCCCTGTCCGCTCTGCGTGCAGTACTTCTTGAGCAGCGCCGGTGGAATGCCGCGTCCGCGATCGAGCGGGTATACGCCGGCGCGCGCGCGCTCGAGTACGGTCAGGCTGATGTCCGAGGCCATGACCTTCCAGTTGCCCGACATGCCCAGGGTCTCGGCCAGCACCATGGCGATGGTGTAGGGCTCTTCGCCGGTGGACGAGGCTCCACTCCAGACCCGGAAGCTTCGTCCACGACGGCTGGCCGCAAGCTCGGCGAGCACGCCGAAATGCGCGGCTTCGCGGAAGAAGTAGGTTTCGTTGGTGGTCAGCAGGTCCACCATCAACTGGCGCTCGACGGACTGGTCCGGACGGGTGACCAGCCGGTAATAGGCGTCGAAGGTGTCCAGGCCGTAGTGACGCAGTCGGCGCGACAGGCGACCCGCAACCAACTGCTTCTTGCTGTCGGCCATGCTGATGCCCGCCAGACTGTAGATGAGCGTCTGGAAAAGCTTGAACTCCTGGTCGGTGAGGCCGGTGCTGTGCATTGTCGAGCGCCTGTGCTGAACATGGGTGGGGATCCGCCGCCGATAGTATGCATCAGCATTGCCGCATGGATGCCGCGTCGGCGCCTCGTGTGCGCTGCGACCTTTCAACCCGCCTTCATGATCGCTTCGGGAACGAGGTCGAGCGGCAGCACCTGGTCCACACCGCCGAGCTTGATCGCCTCGCGCGGCATGCCGAAGACGACGCAGGTGGATTCGTCCTCGGCGATGGTGTGGGCGCCGGCATCGTGCATCTCCTTGAGGCCACGTGCGCCGTCG
>NZ_AMXB01000090.1:0-1791 GCF_000310125.2 Thauera sp. 27 | reverse complement strand
CGAGCTTTTGGTCTGCAACCGTGCCAGCGGGGCCTCCCGAAGGGCTCGCGGCTGGCGCCGCGCCTACGGCGGAGGCGGCCTCGACCTTCAGCAGCACCGCGCCTTCGGCAACCTTGTCGCCAACATTGACCAGCACTTCCTTGACCACGCCGGCAGCCGAGGACGGTACGTCCATCGTTGCCTTGTCGGATTCGAGTGTGCAGATGGCGTCATCGACCTTGATGCTGTCACCGACTTTGACGAACAGCTCGATCACCGGCACGGAATCGAAATCGCCGATGTCCGGAACCTTCACTTCAACTAGGCTCATGGCGATCTCCTTACAGCATCACGCGGCGGAAGTCCGCCAGCAGTTGCGCGAGGTACACGTTGAAGCGGGTGGCCAGCGCGCCGTCGATGACACGGTGGTCTGCAGTCAGCGACATCGGCAAGGTCAGGCGCGGCACGAAAGCCTTGCCGTCCCAAACCGGCTTCATCACCGACTTGTTGACGCCCAGGATGGCGACTTCGGGCGCATTGACGATGGGCGCGAAGTAGGTGCCGCCGATGCCGCCCAGCGAGCTGATCGTGAAGCAGGCGCCCGACATGTCGGCGGGCTTGAGCTTGCCGTCACGCGCAGCCTTGGCCAGCGCACCGGTTTCGGCGGCGATGTCAAACACGCTCTTCTTGTCGGCGTCCTTCACCACCGGCACGACCAGGCCGTTGGGGGTGTCTGCCGCGAAGGCGATGTTGAAGTACTTCTTGTAGACCAGATTGTCGCCATCGAGGCTGGTGTTGAACTCGGGGAACTCCTGCAGCGCGCGTACCGAGGCCTTGATGATGAAGGCGAGCATGGTGAGCTTCTTGCCCGACTTCTCGTACTCCTTGTTCATCTGCACCCGGAAGGCTTCCAGGTCGGTGATGTCGGCATCCTCGTGATAGGTCACCGCCGGGATCATCACCCAGTTGCGGGCGAGGTTCTGGCCGGAGATCTTCTTGATGCGGCTCAAAGGCTTGACCTCGACCTCGCCGAACTTGGCGAAGTCGACCTTCGGCCACGGCAGCAGGTCGAGTCCACCCAACTGAGCACCGCCCAGAGAGGTGCCAGCCGCGACGGCCGGGGTCTTGCCCGGCACCACGCCGGTCGTCATCGCGCCCTTGATGAAGGCGGCGACGTCTTCCTTGAGGATGCGGCCCTTCGGCCCGGTGGCCTTGACCTGGCCGAGATCGACGCCGAGCTCGCGGGCAAATGCGCGCACCGAGGGGCTGGCATGCACCTTTCCGCCGACCTTGACCGCGGACGGTGCCGCTGCGGGCATCGAGGCGGGAGCGCTGACGGCGGGGGCGCCGTCGACCAGCGGCGCGGGCGAAGGCGCGGCGACCTGAGCTGCCGCGGCGGCCGGAGCAACGGGAATGGCGGCGACCGCTGCACCAGCGGCCTCGACCTTCAGCAGCACGCTGCCTTCGCCGACCTTGTCGCCGACCTTGACCAGCACTTCCTTGACCACGCCGGCGGCGGAGGACGGCACGTCCATGGTGGCCTTGTCCGATTCCAGCGTCGCGATGGCGTCATCCACCTTGATCGTGTCGCCGACCTTCACGAACAGTTCGATGACGGGCACGGCGTCGAAATCGCCGATGTCCGGCACCTTCACCTCGACCAAGCCGCCCGCGGCGGGCGCGGCAGCTGCCGGCGCGGCACCGGCCCCTGCGGGAGCGGGGCTAGCCGCGAGCTTTTGCTCCGCGGCGGCGCTTGCGGGGGCTCCCGAAAGGCTCGCGGCGGGGGGGGGGCCCCCACAGGGCGGGGGGGGG
>NZ_AMXB01000089.1:0-1963 GCF_000310125.2 Thauera sp. 27 | reverse complement strand
TCGGTCTGCACCGGCTCGACCGACATGCAGTTGGACTTCTCGCCGCAGTCGCCGCAGCCTTCGCACACGCGCTCGTTGATCACCATGACCGCCTCCGGCTCCCAGGCCTTGCCGCGGCCACGCTGGCGGCGCAGTTCGGCGGCGCACTCCTGGTCGTGGATGAGCACGGTCGTGCCTTCGGTCTCGGCGAGCAGCTTCTGCGCTTCCATGATGCGGTCGCGGTGCCAGACCTCGGTGTTGCCGATGAGATTGACCGCGTTGTAGCGCGACAGGTCCTCGGTGGTGACGATGATGCGCTTGACGCCGTTGGCCACGAGCTCGGCCACCAGGTTGCGCACCGGCTCGGCGCCCATGATCTCCTGGCCGCCGGTCATCGAGGTGTGGCTGTTGACCAGGATCTTGAAGGTGATGTTGGTGTTGGTCGCCGCACAGTAGCGCACCGCCAGGCTGCCTGAGTGGGCGTAGGTGCCGTCGCCCATGTTCTGGAAGATGTGCTGCGTGTCGGTGAAGGGCTGCATGCCGATCCACTGCGCGCCCTCGGCGCCCATGTGGGTGCCCATGACCACGCCGCGCTTCATCCACATCGCCATCGTGTGGCAGCCGATGCCGGCCGACACGATGCTGCCGTCGGGGGCCTTGGTGGAGGTGTTGTGCGGACAGCCCGAGCAGTACCAGGCCGAGCGCGTCAGCGTGGTCAGCGCGTTGCGGCTGTGGATCTCGTCCAGGCGGCGGATCCAGGCCTCGGCCGACTCCAGCCGGGTCTTGCGCGACAGGCGGGCGTGGAGCGCACGGGCGATGATGTCGGACTCGAACTCGCCGTGGAAGGGCAGCAGGTCGCAGCCTTCCTCGTCGCGCTTGCCGACGATGCGCGGCGCGTTGGCCGTGCCGTAGAGGATCTCCTTGGCGAACAGCTCGATGAAGGGGCGCTTCTCCTCGACGACGAGAATCTCCTCGAGCCCGCGTGCGAAGTCGCGGATGTCGTCCGGCTGCAGCGGGTTGAGCATGCCGATCTTGAGGATGCGCACGCCGGCGCGACGCAGGGCGTCGTCGTCCAGGCCCATCTCCATGAAGGCCTGGCGCAGGTCGTGGTAGGTCTTGCCGGCGGTGATGATGCCCAGCCAGGCGTCGACGTTGGGGAGCGTGACCTTGTTGAGGCCGTTCTCGCGCGCATACTGGCGGGCGAGCTCGAGGCGCGCGTAGTACAGCGTGCGCTCCATGTCGAGCGCGTCCTTGCGCACGTTCATGCCGAGGTTGACCTCGGGGCTGTAGGGGCGGCCGTCGAGCTCGACCACCGGGGTGATGAACTTCAGGCGGTCGGGGTCGACGATCGCGCTGCCGCTGCCGTCGGCGACGTTGGTGACGATCTTGAGGCCCGCCCACAGGCCCGAGATGCGCGACAGGTAGTAGCCGTGCAGGCCGAAGTCGAGGATGTCCTGCACGTTGCCCGGGTACAGCGAGGGGATGCCGACGTGGTAGAACATGGCCTCCGACTGACTCGGCAGCGAGGACGACTTGCAGCTCGGGTCGTCGCCGAAGATGGCGAGCACGCCACCATTGCGCAGGGTGCCGGTGTAGTTTGCGTGCTTGAGCGCGTCGCCCGAGCGGTCGACGCCCGGCGCCTTGCCGTACCAGGTGCCGACCACGCCGTCGAACTTCTGCTTGCCCACCGTGTGCATCATCTGGGTGCCCCAGACGGCGGTGGCGGCGAGGTCCTCGTTGAGGCCGTCGACGAACTGGATGTTGTGCTGCATCAGCAGCTTCTGCTGCTTGATGAAGTTGGCGTCCAGCATGCCCACGGGCGAGCCGCGGTAGCCGGAGATGAACATGGCGTTGTTCAGACCGCGGCGGCGGTCGAAGCGGATCTGGTCCATCGTCAGGCGCACCAGCGCCTCGATGCCCCCGATGTGGATGATCCCCTCTTCTGCCGTGAATTGCCGCGTCAGGTCCTGTTTGGACGACATCG
>NZ_AMXB01000088.1:0-2211 GCF_000310125.2 Thauera sp. 27 | reverse complement strand
CGCGGCTGGCGCCGCTCCTACGGCATCGCAAGGCGTTCATCACCCCCTGTAGGAGCGGCGCCAGCCGCGAGGGGTTGAAGGCGACGGGGCTTGGGTGGGCTGACAAAAGGCTCGCGGCTTGCGCCGCTCCTACGGTACCGCGCTGCGACCGGGCAGGCCGGACATTGGATTACGCCGTCGCTATCGGACGACGGTTTTGCAAGGAGACATCATGGACTTCCAGTTGAACGCGGAGCAGCGCGAGATTCGCGATCTGGCGCGCCGCTTTGCCGAGCGCGAGATCGCCCCGCGCGCCGCCGAGGCCGACCTCGGCAAGACTTTCCCCTTCGAGGTGCACCAGCGTGCGCAGGAGCTCGGCCTGCTGGGCATCAACCTGCCCGAAGCGGTCGGCGGCGGCGGCCTCGGCTGCCTCGAGCTGGTACTGGTCACCGAAGCCTTCTGCCGTGGCTGCCTGGGCATCGGCACCGCGCTGTGCGTGAATGCACTGGCCACCGAGCCCATCGTGATCGCCGGCAGCGACATGCAGCGCGAGCGCTATCTGGGCGCGGCCGCCAAGGGCGCGCTGGCGAGCTTCGCCATGACCGAGCCGGGCGCCGGCTCCGACGTTGCCGGCATCCGCACCCGTGCCGAGCGCGTGGCCGGCGGCTACCGCCTGAGCGGCAGCAAGATCTGGATCTCCAACGCCAACCTCGCCGAATTCCTCGTCGTCTTCGCCAAGACCGCGCCGGATGCAGGCCACCGCGGCATGACCGCCTTCATCGTGCCGCGTGGCAGCCAGGGCATGGCCATCGGCGAACCCCTGGGCAAGCTCGGCCAGCGCTGCGCGCCCACCTGCGAGGTCTTTCTCGACCAGGTGTTCGTGCCTGATGACCATCGCCTGGGCGAGGAGGGCAGCGGCTTCGCACTGGCGATGACGGTGTTCGACCACTCGCGGCCGATGGTTGCGGCCTTTGGCGTTGGCCTCATCGAACGCTGCCTCGACGAATCGCTCGCCTACGCCACCCAGCGCAACAGCATGGGCAAGCGCCTGGTCGACCACCAGGCGGTGGCGCACAAGCTGGCCGAGATGCGCATGAAGCTCGAGGCCGCACGCTTGCTCACCTACCAGTCGGCCTGGCTGCTCGACCAGGGCAGGCCGAACACCATCGAGGCCTCGATCGCCAAGGCCTTCGCTGCCGATGCGGCGATGTGGGCGGCGACCGAGGCCGTGCAGATTTTCGGCGGCATGGGCTACTCGACCGAATACCCGGTGGAAAAGCTCTTCCGCGACGCCAAGGTGCTGCAGATCTACGAAGGCACCAGCGAGATCCAGCGCAACATCATTGCCCGCGAACTGCAGCGGGCCTGAACCTGAGGACCCAGCAATGACCCAATCCAATCCGAACGAAGCGCTCATCCTGGGTGCCGTCCGCACCCCCTTCGGCCGCCGCGGCGGTGCGCTGCGCGAGACCCGCCCGGACGAACTTCTTGCCACCGCCATCGGCGGTGTGCTGGCGCGCACCGGGCTTCCGGCCGAAAAGGTTGGCGACGTGCTGGCGGGCTGCGTCAGCCAGGCCGGCGAGCAGGGCGCCAACATCGCCCGCCAGGCGCTGTTGATCGCCGGGCTGCCGGCCGAGGTGCCGGGCGTGTCGATGAACCGCATGTGCGGCTCCAGCCAGTTCGCCACCCATGCCGCTTCGCAGGCGGTGGCCGCGGGCGACCTCGCGTTCGCCATCGGCTGCGGTGTCGAGAGCATGAGCCGCGTGCCGATGTTCCTCGACCTGACCCTGGGGCAGGGCGACTTCCGCGGCTTCGACAATCTGCATCCGAAGATCCTCGCGCGCTTCGCCATCCCGCACCAGGTCGAGAGCGCCGAGCGCATCGCCGACCAGTGGCAGATATCGCGCGCCGAGATGGACGACTACGCAATCGAAAGCCACCGCCGCGCCGAGGCCGCGCGTGCGGCCGGCGTGCACGCCGAGATCCTGCCGGTGGCGGGTGTGGACAAGGAGGGCGGCGCGATCACGCTGGCGCACGACGAAGGCATCCGCGCGGTGATCGACGTCGAGCGCATGCGCGCGATGCAGCCCGTGTTCCGCCAGCCGGGCGAGGGCGGCGTGACCGCGGCCAACGCCAGCCAGATGTCCGACGGCGCCGCTGCGGTGCTGGTCGGCCGGCGCGAGGCGGCCGAGGCGCTGGGCATCCGGCCGCGCGCGCGCTTCCGCGCCCGCG
>NZ_AMXB01000087.1:0-2238 GCF_000310125.2 Thauera sp. 27 | reverse complement strand
CGCCTGATCGCAGCTGGTGCGGCCGGGCGCATCCGCATCGGCGAGCGCCCGCTCGCGCCAGCCGACATCGCCGTGCTGGTGCGCAGCCACAGCCAGGGCGCGCGCATGCGCCAGGCGCTGGCGGCGGTGGGCGTGGGCAGCGTCGAGCTGTCGCAGGCCAGCGTGTTCCACACCGAGGACGCGGAGGAACTCGAGCGCGTGCTGCTGGCGATCGCCGAGCCCGGGCGTGAACGCCGCGTGCTCGCCGCGCTCGCCACCTCGGCGATGGGGCATGACGCGGCCGCGCTCGCCCGCCTGGCGGCCGACGAGGCGGCGCTGCTCGCTCGCCTTGAGGCGTTTGCGCGCTGGCGCGAACTGTGGCTGGCGCGTGGCTTCGGCGTCATGCTGCGGCAGTGGATGAGCGATGCCGGTGTCGCCGCCCGCCTGCTCGCGCGCGCCGACGGCGAGCGCCGCCTCACCAACCTGATGCACCTGGCCGAGCTGCTGCAGCAATCCGCCGGCCAGGCCTCGCCGGAGGTGCTGTTGCGCAGTCTCGCCAGCCGCCGTGCCGATGCGCGCGGCGGCGAGGCCGCCCAGCTGCGCCTGGAGTCGGACCGCAACCTGGTACAGATCGTCACCGTGCATCGCGCCAAGGGCCTGGAGTACGGCATCGTGTTCTGTCCTTTCCTGTTCGACGGCTACAGCCGCAACGGCAGCGAAGGGCCGATGCGCGCCTGGCATGACGACGACGGCGAACTGGTGCTCGACTACCGCGCCGACCCCGCCGATGCCAAGGAGATCGCCACCCGCCTGCGCCGCGAGCGCCAGGCCGAGGACCTGCGCCTGATCTACGTCGCGCTCACCCGTGCCGTGCAGCGCTGCTACCTGGTGGTGGGCAGCTATGCGACCTCGAGTTTTGGCCGCATCAGTCACGGCGAAGGCGGGCGCAGTCTGCTCAACTGGATGGTGGCCGGCGTCGGCATGAGCCCGGCGCAGTGGGACGCCCACAAGCGGAGCCCGGCCGACATCGACGCGCAGTGGCGCGCGCTGGTGGCCGCGGCGAAACACGAAGGCAGGCCGGTGATGCGCCTGGACGATCTGCCCAGCGGCGAGGCCGGGGCGCTCGCCATGCAGTCCGGCGCCACCCAGCGTCCGCGCGCCCAGCGTCCGCCGCAGGTGGGCGCGGGCTGGCGCATCGGCAGCTTCAGCGCGCTGATCTCGGGTGCGGTACATGAGCAGGCAGCGCGCGACCACGACGCCCGCGCGCTGCCTGCGTCCGCACCGGAGGTGGCGGCGGGGAGCGAGGTGGCGCCCGGCCAGCCCATCCCCGCCGACGACATCCTGCGCTTCCCGCGTGGCCCGGTGGCAGGCGACTGCCTGCACGCGGTGTTCGAGGCCATCGATTTCTGCGACCCGAGCGGCTGGGAGGCGGCCATCGCCGCCGCGCTGCAGGCGCACCCGCAGCGCCCGCCCGCCACCTTGGGCGAGCGCGAGCGTGCGCTCGAGACCGTGCGCCAGCCGCAGCGCCTGCGGCGCATGCTCGACGACGTGCTTGCCACGCCGCTGCTGGGGGCGACGGCGGGCGCAGGCGCTGCGCTGCGCCTGGATGGGGTCACTGCCGCCCGCCGCCGCGTCGAGCTCGGCTTCCACCTGCCTGCGCCTGTGCTCGGCGCGGCGCAGCTCAACGCCTGGCTGGCCGCGCGCGGCTACCGTGTGCCACGGCTGGACTTCAAGGACCTCGCCGGCTACCTCAAGGGCTACATTGACCTCGTGTTCGAACACGACGGCCGCTACTGGGTGCTCGACTGGAAGTCCAACCATCTCGGCGACACGCCGCAGGACTACGCGCCCGCACGCCTGGAGGCCGCGATGCAGGCCCATGGCTACCACCTGCAGCACCTGCTCTACACCCTGGCGTTGCACCGCCACCTGCAGCGCAGCCTGCCTGGCTACGACTATGCGCACCATTTCGGCGGCGTGCTCTATCTGTTCGTACGCGGCGTGCGTCCGCACTGGCAGCTCGACGGCCAGCCCTGCGGCGTATTCCACCACCGTGCGGCAGAGGCCGACATCCTCGCCCTCGACCGCCTCGTCGCCGCGGCGCCCACCCCATCCGAGGTGATCGAGGCATGACAACGACGGCATCCACTGCGCTCCGCTTCGACAGCCTGCCGCCGGCCGAGCTCGACCTCGCCGACGGCTTCGCCCGCCACCTGCTCGACTGGGCCGCCAGCCTCGGCGCGCCGGCGGCGAGCCGGG
>NZ_AMXB01000086.1:0-2430 GCF_000310125.2 Thauera sp. 27 | reverse complement strand
CGTAAGCGGTAACCGAGCGGCGTTCTTGCCTACTTCGAGCGCGGGTGGAGATCGGATCGAAGCGGATTGGCCGCGAAGTGTTGCTTCCACAGCCTTGGGGTGAGTTGCGCGACATCGGCGGCAGGGTGCTGGCCGACGCGCTGGAGCACATCGACCAGATAGGCATAGGGGTCGATGTCGTGCAGGCGACAGGTGGCGATCAGGCTCTGCGCGATCCCCACGTATTTCGCGCCGACCTCGGTCCAGCAGAAGAGCCAGTTGCGGCGGCCCATCGGCACTACGCGTAGCGCCCGCTCGAGGTGGTTGGTGTCGATCGGCACCTCGGGGTCGGCGAGGTAGACCTCGAGGGCGGCCCGGCGCTCACGCACGTAGGCCAGGGCAGTGGTCAGCGGTGAGCTCGGCAGTAGCCCCTGGGATTCGAACTGGGCGTCGACCCAGTCGAAGAACCGGTCGACCATCGGCTTGGCCTGGGCGAGCCGGTATGCGCGGCGTGCCTCGCCGATGAGTTGTGCCTCACGGATGTGCTGCTCTACCGCGTAGAGCTGGCCGATCATCTCCAATGCCTGCGTCGCCCGTTCGGGCTCGATCGACTGGGCCTCGAAGAATTTTCTTCTCGAGTGCGCCCAGCATTGCGCGCGCGTGAGCCCGCATTTTTGTGCGTAACGTTCGTAGGCCGCGTAGCCGTCGGTGAGCAGCACCGCCCCCTCGGGCGGTGGGTCGGTCCCCAGGGTCTGCGCAATGTGTTTGCCACTACGCCCCTCGTGATAGGCGAAGCAGATTTCGTCGCGCTCGCCATACACCGGCCAGAAGTAGCCGCCCTTCATCTTCCCCGGGCCGGCGCGCCCGGCCTTGATCGGGGTCTCGTCCATCGCCTTGATGCGACTTGCGCGGATCGAGTCGAGCTGGGCCGTAAAGACCGGCTCGAGCAGCGCGAGCGCCGCGTGGGTGAGCTGCGTGAGCCACGGGCGCGAGACCCGGATGCCGTTGTCCCCGAGCCGCTGATGCTGGCGGTACAGCGGCTGGTGGTAGCAGAACTTGTCGGTGATGAGCCCGGCGATGAAGCTCACGTCGGCGCGGCTACCGTCGATCACCCCGGCGGGGGCCGCCGGGCAGTGGATCGTCTGCGTGTCGCGGCGCTTGATGACCGGGCGTACGTACTTGAGGATCACGTAGCTGCCCGGGCGCTGCGCCAGGCGATGGCTCACCTTCTCGCCGATCACCTCGAACTGTTCGGCGGTGAGGCCCTCGGTCTCGGGGTTGGCGAGCGTGATCGTCTCGACCGGGACGCGCGTCTCGTCGAAGAACAGCGCCGAGTCGTCCTTGCTCTGGGTGAAGTCGGTGCGCGACGCACGACGGGTGTGTCCCGCCACGGTCTTGCCGGGGACATCGGGCTGTGTGTCGGGGATCGGCAACTCGCCCAGATACATCTGCGTGGTGTCGGGTGACACCACGCGCTTCTCGCTCTTCTGGCCAAAGAGCTGGCGGCGGAACCACTCAAGCTGATGCTTGAGTGCCGCAAACTCGAGCCGCATCGCATCCATGTCGCGCTGCAAGGCGACGTTCGCCTGCGCCATCTCGACGATGCGCTCGGGCGCCCACTGGGCGGCCTCGGCAAGGGTCGGAACGGGGGTGCAGTGCGGCGCGGGCATGGCGCGTATTTTACCGCAGAACCCAGCATTCATGCGGGTTGCACGGCGTTTGCGGGCAGTTGGAAACGGCGCTTGGTGCGGGCCGGCTCGATGCCTTCGAGCAAGAGTTTGAGCCCGGTCCAGTCCATCTGGCGCGTGCGGACCTGCGCCCAGTTCGACACGAAGCGCCCCTGCTCGAGACGCTTGGCCCACACGCAGAATCCGGTGCGATCCCAGTACAGCACCTTCATCTGCGTGCCGCGTCGGTTGATGAACACGAACAGCTCGCCCGACAGCGGATCGCAGCCGAGCGCCTGGCGTGTGAGCGCGTACAGGCCGTCGAAGGATTTGCGCATGTCGACCGGGCGGCCATAGACATGGACCCGGACCGCGCCTTCGGGGAAGAACATCAGCCGCGCGACAGGTGAAGGATCACGCCGTCGCCCAGGTCGAGCCGCAGTTCGAGGCGACCCGTGCCGCCGAGTTTGAGCGTGCCGGCGTCGACGAAGCCAGTGGCCTCCATCGCCAGCGCGGCAGGCTGCGTACTCGGCTCGCCCAGCAGGCTACGCCAGCGCCGGAAGCTCGACTCGCTGAGCCCCTCGCGGGCGCAGAACGGCTCGATCCCCAGGCCGCTCGCGGCAAACCGCGCAAAGACGGTTTCCCACTCCTGGCGGCTACGCCGCCGCCACTTGTTGTTGGTCGCTGTCGCCCTGGTCACTGCCGGCTCCTCCCTGATGAATGTGGGAGGGATTGTTCCGCGTGGGCGCGGGCGGGCAAAGAACGCCGCTCAGTGACCGGTTAC
>NZ_AMXB01000085.1:0-2834 GCF_000310125.2 Thauera sp. 27 | reverse complement strand
GCCCCCTGCCGCCGCACCGGCGCTGGCTGCGCGTCGCACAGCCCCGGCCAGCGCGCGTGCGGACGCCGCGCCCCGCCGCGAAGACGACGGACAGTATTGCTGGTACGCCTCCTGGCTGTATGCACGCCATCGCCAGGGGTTCTCGAACGGCGCCGGCATCGGCCTGCTGCAGAACGTCACCCCTGGCTACCCCGGCGACGAGGTCTGGCGCAGCACCGACGGCCGATGCCTGACCTTGCGCCGTGCCACCGTCGACGACGCCGTGCTGCACCGCGCCGACGCGCCCTTCGCCTGGTTCCAGGCCCCCCAGTTCGCCGGCCCGCCCAGCCGCGAGCACTTCAGCTTCGGCGCCATACCGCCAGCCTTCCTCGAAGGCTGGACCCAGGCCACCGCCATCCTGCAGAAACTTGGCGCGGGCTTCTGGCATGCGGTGGCGATGGGCCAGGGCGAGCGCGAGTACGCCTGCAACATCCCGCTCTGGCTGTGGCACTGGACGGACGGCATCGCGCGCGGGGCAGGCGGCGCACCACTGCCCTCGCTGCTCTGCCGCTCGCTGGGCTGGGGGGTGGGTTCGACCTGGCTGTTCTCGTCATTGCTGCCGATGCTCACCGTCATCGGCGGCTCCTTCGAGGGGGTGCACACCGAGACCACGGCCGGCCTCGGCTTCCTGCAGTGGCTCACGCTCATCGGCGGCGATGCGCTCTCGGCCTACACCATCAGCGGCGCCACCCAGGGCGTGAACGACTTCTTCCTGTCGCTGTTCACGCTGATCAACCAGACCGGGGCGGGTGGCCCACCCGCGTCGGGCGAGGACCTGCGCCCGGCCAACTGGGCACATGCAGACGCCGTCATCGGCCTCGTCAACCTGGCGATCGGCTTCGGCTTCCGCGCCCTCATTCCGCGCGACGACTACGGCCTGCCCTTCGACAACAACGGCGCGGCCGCCTTCGGGCCGCTCTATTTCCCCTGGATGCTGCTCGGCGCCCCGCTCGCGAGCGCCTTCTCCAACGCCATCGGCACCCTGCTCGCCTGGGCCATCGCCCGCACCCACACACCGGTCCAGCTTGGCGAGAAGATCGGCGTCGGCACGCTGGTCGGCACCCTTTCCTTCATCGTCGAGTTCTACGCCCAGCGCGACGGCAGTACCGACGACGGGCGCTACAACCCGCGCATCGACCCCGCGGGCACGCCCTACACGGACGCCGCCGGCAATCCGCGCAGCGACTTCGCCGGCTATCCCGACAAGGCCGGCTCGCCCTATCAACTGCCCTACGCGGCCGGCATTGCGATGTACGTCGGCCAGGCCAATCTCGGTTTCTTCAGCCATGCGCGCTGGAACAGCTTCCCGCAGATCTATGCCTACGATTTCGCGCACGACTTCGGCGACGAGATCCTCGCCATCCGCGACGGCACCGTGATCGACTTCTTCGACTGGATCCCGGACAACATCAATCCCGACGGCACACAGCGCACCGCGGCACGCACCGCATCCGACACCGTGATGGGCGCAGGCTGGCGCAATGGCAATCCGAGCTGGAACTACATCGTGGTACGCCACGACAGCCGCATCGACAGCCAGGACCGCGACCAGGGCGGCACGCCCGTCACCACCTATGCCGTGTACGGCCACGGCGCCACCGGCGGCGTGCGCGAGCTGTGGCAAGCACTCTACGGCAAGGGCGCGCTCGACATCATCGGCACCCGGGTGCGCCGCGGCAACCCGCTGATGCGCGCGGGCAGCACCGGCGTGAGCTTCCACAACCACCTTCACCTGCACGTCGTCCCCGGCCCCGACCCAAGCGCGGCGACGCACACCCCGCCGCGGCCCATCCTGCAGGAAGGCGACCTGGGCGACTACACACTGCCCTTCGTCTTCGCCGACGCGCCGGGCGACGGTGTGCTGCGCAACCTGCGCTGGTACCGCTCGGCCAACGCCCGCAGCACGGAGCTGCCACCATGATCGGCGACGCGCTCATGGATGCACTCGGCGCCGCGCTCGACCACAGCGCGGGCAACGGCACGCTGCCACCGCCGCAGGCCAAGGTTTCGCGCGGCGGCGGCGCGGCCTCGGCGGGGGGCTTCGGTGCCGAACTCGTGGCCCTGGTCACCGGTCCCGGCCAGCCCGATCCACTCACCACTGCACTCATTGGCGCCGAAGTGAACCTGCTGCCTGCACCCGCGCTGTCCTCATGCCGCCTGCGCTTCCTGCCGCGCGCCGATTTCCCCGCGCTTGCCGCCGGCGACGTGCTCAAGCTGCAGCTCGGCGCAGGAGACGATCCGCCGGCCGTCTTCAGCGGCCCGATCGCCCTGCTCGGCGGCGCCAGCGGCGTGCTCGAACTCGTACTCGGCGCACCGGCCACCGCGCTGGCGCGGCTGCGGCGCAACGCCGGCTATGAGAACCAGCACTTTGCCGACCTGCTCACGCTGTGGGCGGGCGAAGCGCAGCTCGACATCGGTGAGCTCGACACCGGGCCTCGATTCGCCTTCCTCGCCATCGACGCCCAATGCTCCCTGTGGGAATGGATGTCCCGCCTAGGCAAGGCCGCCGGGGTGCCGGTGTGGACCGACGCTGCCGGACGCCTCAACGCCCGTGCCGCACGCGGCCAGCCAGTGGCGAAGTGGGCCTGGGGGCGCGACCTGCTCGCGCTTGAGGCCGACCTGCACGACACCGCCATCGCACCCTTTGCCCCCGACGTCACCGGGCGCACCGAGCAAGGCGCCTGGAGCGACGGCGAAAAGCCGGCCACGAACACGCCGGGCGCGCCGGGCGGCGGCGCACCCGGCGCGGGCCCGGGCGGCCTTGGTGGTGCTGCCGGCGCGGTCGCCACCCTGCT
>NZ_AMXB01000084.1:0-3174 GCF_000310125.2 Thauera sp. 27 | reverse complement strand
GGCCCCCGTAGGAGCGGCGCCAGCCGCGAGGGGTTGAAGGCGATGGGGTTGGGTGGGACCCGAAAAGCTCGCGGCTTGCGCCGCTCCTACAGCAGGCCGCGGTGCCTGCATCAGGACCAGGCGACCTGGGCGGAGAAGAGGTAGCCGGCGCCGTACACGGTCTTGATGAGGCGCGGGTTGTGCGGGTCGTCGTCGAGCTTGCGGCGCAGGCGGGAGATGCGCACGTCGATGCTGCGGTCGAAAGGGTCGACGTCGCGTTCGCCGAGCAGTTGCTCGCGCGACAGGATCTTGTTGGGCCGCCGCAGCAGGGTGGCGAGCAGGCTGGCTTCGGCGGCGGAGAGGCTGATCTCGCGTCCGTCCGGGGCGCTGAGGGCGTGGCGGCTGGCGTCGAAGGTCCAGTCGGCGAAGCGGGCGATGGTGCGCTCGGTGGGGGTCTCGGGGGCGGCTGCGCGTTGGTAGCGGCGCAGGATAGAACGCACGCGGGCGACCAGCTCACGCGGTTCGAAAGGCTTGACGATGTAGTCGTCAGCACCGAGCTCGAGTCCGAGCACGCGGTCGGTGACGTCGTTGCGGCCGGTGAGGATGAGCACCGCGCATGGGCTGCCGTCCTGCAGTTCGCGCACGACCTGCATGCCGTCCATGTCGGGCAGGCCGAGGTCGACGATGCACAGGTCGGGGGCGCTGCGGCGTGCGCGCGCCAGCAACTGCTGGCCGGTGCTGACGTGTTCGCAGCGGAACCCGTATTCGCCCAGGCTCATGCAGATGAGGCGGGCGATCTCGGGGTCGTCCTCGAGCACCATGATGACGGGCGTGTTGGCGTCGGTCGCGGTCAGGGGCATGTTTGGCCGTGCTCCGGTTGGGGCGCTGTGGGGGCGGGCTGCGGTGCGAGCAGGTTGGCGAGTGCTGCGGCCAGGGTAGCCTGGTCGAAAGGCTTGCGCAGCGTGGGTACGTCGGCGGGGGCGACACCGGTGATGGCGCGTTCGCTGGCGTAGCCGGTGACGAGCAGGATCGGCAGCCCGGGGCGCAGCGCGCGGGCGCGCTGGGCGAGCTCGCGCCCGCCGATGCCGCCGGGCATGACGGTGTCGCTGACGAGCAGGGCAATGTCGTCGATGTTCTCCAGCAGCTCCAGGGCCTCGACGCCATTGCTGGCTTCGATCACCGGATAGCCGTTGGCGGTGAGTTGCATGCGGATCACCTTGCGCACTTCGGGTTCGTCTTCGACCAGCAGCACCGGACCGTCGAGCATCGGTCGCGCGGCCGGCGGCTCGGCTGCCTTGCGGTTCTCGGCCGGGGTGGCCTCGGCCGTGGGCAGCACGAAGCGCACATGCGTGCCCGCGCCAGGGGTGCTGCGGATGCGGATGTTGCCGCCGGACTGGCGGACAAAGCCATACACCATCGACAAGCCGAGACCGCTGCCGCCACCAAAAGGTTTCGTGGTGAAGAAGGGCTCGAACACGCGCTGCAGCACGGCGGGCTCGATACCGGCGCCGGTGTCGGAGACGTCGATCTGCACGTAGGCGCCGGGGGCGAGCTCGCCGACCTGGGCGAGGGTGCCTTCGAGGGTGCGGCGCTTGACGGTGATGGTGAGCTCGCCGCCTTCGGGCATGGCGTCGCGCGCATTGATGGCGAGGTTGAGGATGGCGTTCTCGAGCTGGTGCGGGTCGACCAGGGCGTACAGCGGGTCGCTGGGCAGGCGCAGGCGCACCCGCACGGTTTCGCCGAGGGTGCGCACCAGCAGGTGGGTCATGTTGTGCACGAGGGCGCTGACCTCGACTGAGGTCGGTTCGAGCGACTGGCGGCGCGAGAAGGTGAGCAGGCGGCGGATGAGTTCGGCGCCCCGGCGCGCGGCCTGCAGCGAGGGGGCGACGTACTCGGAGCCGGCGCCGCCGCCGATGCGCTCGTTGAGCACCGACAGGTTGCCGATGATGATGGTGAGCAGGTTGTTGAAGTCGTGCGCGAGCCCGCCCGTGAGTTGGCCGACGGCTTCCATCTTCTGCGCCTGGATGAGTGCGGCCTGGTGGGCTTTCTGTTCGGTGATGTCGATCGACAGCACGAAGAAGCCGACCGTGGTGCCGTCGGCGTCGGCTTCGGGGACGACCACGCTGCGCGCGTGCACGGTGCGGCCATCGGCGAGGCGGCGGGCGTACTCGTAGGTGACGCGCTCGCCGTCGAGGGCGCGGGCGAGGTGGGGGACGATCTGGGTATAGCTGTCCTCGCCGAAGACCTCGTGGATGCTGCGGCCGATGATCTCGTCCTTGCCCAGGCCGAACCAGTCGGCGTAGCCCTTGTTGGCGAAGCGGTAGATCTCGCCGCGGTCGACGTAGGCGATGAGGGCGGGGATGGAGTCGATGATGAGCTGCAGGCGGTTTTCGCTGCGGCGCAGGGCCTCGGCGATATCGTCGATCTCGATGTTGGCGCGGGCGAGGCGTTTGTTGGCGGCCTCGAGTTCGGCGGTGCGCTCGCGCACGCGCTCCTCGAGGCGTACGTTCTGCTGCTCCATCACGCCTTCGTAGCGGCGTTGCTCGGTGATGTCGGTCCACAGCGACACGAAGCCGAGGTTGGGGATGGGGACGCCGCGGACGGCGAGGATGCGGCCGTTGGGTCGTGCGCGCTCGACGTAGTGCGGCTGGAAGCTGCGTGCAGCGGCGACGCGTTCGCGGATGAGGGTGTCGATGTCGCCCTGGCCGTACTCGCCGCGCTCGGCATTGAAGCGCACGAAGTCTTCGAAGGGCGTGCCCACGCGCACCATGGACTCGGGGAAGTCGAGCAGGCGCAGCAGCGCCTTGTTCCAGGTGACGAGCTTTGGGGTGGCGTCGAACACCGCGATCGCCTGGTCGAGCAGGTCGAGGCCGGCGAGCAGCAGGTCGTAGCGCCGGCGCTGTTCGGGCGACAGCGCGGAATAGGTGATGCTCTCCTCGTCGGCCTTCGCCATGCTGTGTCGCTCTCCGTCGTGGTTGCTGTCACGCGATGTTTGCACAATCGGCCGTGCGCCGCGACAGGCTGCTGCATGGCGCGTGCCCGTGCGCCCTGTCCGGTGCCGCCGTAGGAGCGGCGCCAGCCGCGAGCTTTTCGTCGGCCGCCCACCTGCCCACGTCGCCTTCAACCCCTCGCGGCTGGCGCCGCTCCTACAGGGGGGAGATGCGCGTTGGGTTTGCCGTAGGAGCGGCGCCAGCC
>NZ_AMXB01000083.1:0-4326 GCF_000310125.2 Thauera sp. 27 | reverse complement strand
GAACATCAGGGGTGGGTGGGCGGGCGATTAAAAGCTCGCGGCTGGCGCCGCTCCTACAGCAAACCCAACGCGCGTCGCCCCCTGTAGGAGCGGCGCGAGCCGCGAGGGTTTGAAGGCGACGGGGTTCGGTGGGCGGTCGATTAAAAGCTCGCGGCTGGCGCCGCTCCTACGGCAAACCCAACGCGCGTTGCGAGGGGGCGTTGGGGCTGGCTTTAACAGGCACTTCATATCACGCAGGGACACTGCCGGGTGTCATTCCCTGTCCATTCGAGGTCCCTCATGAATCACGCCGTCATCCCGGCCGTTGCCGTCCTCGCGGGCGCGCTTGCGCTTGCAGGTTGCATCAGCGATTCGGATACACCCAAGCCCGACTTCCCGCTCGCAATCCTGCACATCAACGACCACCACTCCAATCTCGACGAAGCCAGCGCCACGCTGCGCCTGGCCACCGACGCCAGCGGCACGCGCAGTAACGTCAGCGTCGGCATGGGCGGTTTTCCGCGCGTGGTGACGGCGATCGACGAGCTGGCCACGCGCCACGGCAATGTCCTCAAGCTGCACGCGGGTGATGCCATTACCGGCACGCTCTACTACACCCTCACCGAAGGCAAGTCCGATGCCGACCTGATGAACGAGGTGTGCTTCGACGCCATGGCAGTGGGCAACCACGAATTCGACGCGGGTGATGCCGGTCTGCGCAGCTTCATCGACGACCTGTGGGCGAGCCCCACCTGCCGCACGCCGCTGCTGTCGGCCAACCTGTCGCTGCGCGCGGGCTCGCCGATCGGCAGCGACGGCGTACGCCCCGCCGTGGTGATCGAGCGTGGCGGCGAGCGCATCGGCATCATCGGCCTCACCATCGCCGACAAGACCCAGAACGCATCGCGCCCCGACCCCGGCACCCGCCTGCTCGACGAACGCGAGGCCGCCCAGCGCGAGATCGACCGCCTGCACGCGCAAGGCATCGACAAGATCGTGCTGCTCACCCACATGGGCTATGCACAGGACCAGGCCCTGGCTGCGCAGCTGTCGGGCGTCGACGTCATCGTCGGCGGCGACTCGCACAGCCTGCTCGGCGACGACAGCCTGCGCAACTACGGCCTGTCGCCGGTCGGCGCCTACCCCACGGTCGCTGCCGACAAGGACGGCAACACCGTCTGCATCGCCCAGGCCTGGCAGTACAGCGCCGTCGTCGGCGAGCTGGAGGTCGTCTTCGACGGCCGCGGCAAGGTCAAGTCCTGCGGCGGCCAGCCCCATGTCCTCATCGGCAGCACGCTGGGCACGCTCAGCGGCGACGCCCTCACCTTCGCCCAGGCCGACCTCGCCCGCCAGCCCGCGCTGCGCGTCACCGCGCCCAACGCCCAGGCTGCCAGCGTGCTCGCCGACTACACCCGCCAGGTGACCGACTTCGGCGCCGAGCCCGTCGCCAACGCGCAAACCAACCTCTGCCTGCGCCGCGTGCCCGGCACCGCCCGCGACGGCTCGCGCTCGCGCCTCGCCGGCTGCAACGACGACCCCCATGTCATCGCCCACGGCGGCGACGTCCAGCAACTCGTCGCCGAAGCCTTCCTGCGCCAGGGCCAGCGCTTTGGCGGCGCCGACATTTCGCTGCAGAACGGCGGTGGCGTGCGCGTCGACCTCGCCATGGGCACGGTCACGGTGGGCAACATCTACACCGTGCTGCCGTTCAAGAACACGCTGGTCGCACTCGACATGAGCGGCGCCGAGATCCGCGCCGCGCTCGAAGACGCCATGCAGAGCGTGGTCGCCGGCAACACCGGCTCCTACCCCTACGCCGGCGCGCTGCGCTGGCAGGTCGACCTGCGCCAGCCGCGCGGCGGCCGCATCAGCGCCCTGGAGCACCGCAACGCTGGCGGCAGCTGGGTCGCGCTCGACGACAGCGCCCGCTACCGGGTGATCACCAACGACTTCATCGCCGACGGCCAGGACGGCTACACCACGCTGGGCACCATCAGCGGCGAGCGTCGCACCGACACCTTCCTCGCCTACGCCGACGCCTTCCTGCGCTACGCGCTGGACAACCCCGTGCTCGCCCGCCCGGCCACGGCAGACTTCAGCACCCAGGTGTTCATCGACACCCCCTGAGCGCAGGCCTCGCTCAGCCCGCAGCACCGCATGGGGCCGGACCTCGACCACGGGGCCGGCCCCATGCCGTACGCCCGCACGCCTGCACTCCCCCCACGCTTGCTGCTAAGGAATTTCCCTTATATCGCTAAAGATGGCACTTCTGCAGACGATAAATTGGAGCATCATCCACCTGCTGCGCGTTCAACTTCGGCACCCAGGGGCACCCAGCGCGCGGGACCAACCTGACAGCATTCCGGAGCCATCATGCGTTCGATCAAGTTCATGATTGTGGGCCTGCTGCTGACGGTGATCGCGCTCACCGCAGCGGTACTCTCCACGGCCTCCTTCTTCCAGCTGCGCGGCCAACTCGTCGGAGCCATGGAAGAATCCACCCGGCTCGCGGCAAACAGCTACGCCGGGCGGATCGCCGAATGGGTGGACACCCGCCGGCGCATGATCGAAGCGCTCGTCCCCATTGCCGTCGACCCCGACGCCCTCACCTTCTTCCAGCGTGCCGCCGAAGGCCTCGCGCTGGACCTGGTCTATGCGGGCTACCCCGACAAGCGCACGGTGTTCTCGACGCCGCAGAACCTGCCGCCCACCTACGACCCCACCGCACGGCCCTGGTACCAGGGCGCCGTCGCCAAGGGCGGCACCATCCTCACCGCCCCCTACGCCGACGCCTCCACCGGCGACCTCATCATCAGCTTTGCCACACCCGTGCGCAGCGGCAGCAGCGTCGCCGCCGTCGTCGCCGCCGACGTCTCCATCCGCAACGTGGTCGACAACGTCCTCTCGGTGCGGCTGCAGGGCGGCTACGCCATGCTCGTGGCGCACGACGGCACCATCATCGCCCACCCCGACGCCAAGCTCGCGCTCAAGAACATCAGCGAGGTCTCGTCCGCACTCGCCGCCAACACCGCACGCCTGGCGAGCGCGCCGGCCGCTCCCATCGAAGCCGCCGTGGGCGGCCAGGACAGCTATGTCACCTGGCAACCGGTCAGCGGCACCGACTGGTCGCTCGTCCTCGTCATCGACCGCGCCGTGGTCGCCGAACCGCTCGGCGCGCTGCTGGCCAAGAGCGTGGGCATCGTCATCGCCGTCGCCCTCGTTCTCGGCGGCATCGCCATCGTGGTGCTGCAGCGCATCCTCGGCGGCCTGTCCAAGATCCGCGACGCCATGCGCTCGATCGCCGGTGGCGGCGGCGATCTCACCCGGCGCATCTCGGTCGACGGCAACAACGAAGTCGGCGAAACCGCCTCCGCCTTCAATGAATTCATGACCGGCCTGCGCACCACCTTCAATGCCCTGAACGCCGACGCCACCCGCCTCGTCGCCGGCGTCAAGGAGCTCAACGACCGCGTCGACAGCGTCGCCAAGGAGTCGGAAGGCCTCTCCGACATCTCCGCCAGCAACGCCGCCACCGTCGAAGAGATCACCGTCAGCATCGCCCACATCGCCGACAACACCGCCGACGCCGAAAAGCTCGCCGCCGAAACCGGCAAGCTCACCCAGCAAACGGTGGGCCAGGTCATGGCCATCGCAGGCGAAATCGCCACCTCGGCCGGCCAGGTCAAGGACATGGCCGGCGTACTCGAAGGCCTGGCGCGGCGCTCGACCGAGATCGAAGGCATCGTCAACGTCATCCGCGAGATCGCCGACCAGACCAACCTGCTCGCACTCAACGCCGCCATCGAAGCCGCCCGCGCCGGCGAGCAGGGGCGCGGCTTTGCCGTGGTCGCCGACGAAGTGCGCAAGCTCGCCGACCGCACCGGCATCGCCACGCTCGAGATCTCGCAGAAGCTGGGCATCATCCGCAACGAGACCGACGGCGCGGTTCAGCGCATGCACAACACCGTCAGCTCGGTCGAGCACAGCGTCGACCGCAGCGAAGAAGCCAGCCGCCTGGTCGAGGAGATCCGCGGCAAGATCGCCAACGTCTCCGAGCGCATGTCCGAAATCGCCCTCACCATCGCCGAACAGCGCAGCGCCACCACCGCCATGGCGCAAAGCACCGAAGGCATCAGCAGCCGCGTCAGCGAAACCGACATCGCCATCCAGGCCATCCGCGAAACCCTGCACCAGCTCTCCGAAACCGCCCAACGCACCGACACCGTCCTCGGCCGCTTCCACACCTGACGCCCCCCAACCGCAGCAACACCCCCGCACGAGCATCGGCGTCCTGTAGGAGCGGCGCCAGCCGCGAGCCTTTCCGGGCGGCTGCGATGGGCCCCGTCG
>NZ_AMXB01000082.1:0-4629 GCF_000310125.2 Thauera sp. 27 | reverse complement strand
GGCTTGCGCCGCTCCTACAGCGAGGCCCGCTCGGCGTACCCCGCAGGAGCGGCGCCAGCCGCGAGACGTTGAAGGCGACGGCACCTCACGCCCCTCACTTCTTGAACTTAAGCAGCTTGAAGTAGGGATAGTTCTCGGACTGCACCGGGAAGTCGATATTGTCCTTCATCGCCCAGTTCAGCATCTGGTGGTGGATCGGCAGATAGACGACGTCGTCCTGCACCGTCTTCCACACCTCGGCGACCATGCCCGCGCGCGTGCCGGGATCGACCTCCCGCGTCATCGCGCCGATCAGCTCGTCGACACGCGGGCTGCTGTAGCCGGTGAAGTTCCACGAGCCGCCCTTGTCGGTCTTGGTCTCGAACAGGTAGTGGAAGACGTAGTGCGAGTCCATCGTCGGCACGCCCCAGCCAAGCATGTAGAGGTCGTACTCGCCCTTGGGCAGTTCGGCGAAGTGGATGCTCTTGGGCTGGGCGCTGAGGCGGGCGCGCACGCCGATCTGGCCGAACATGCCGGTCACCGCCTGGCAGATTGCCTCGTCATTGACGTAGCGATCGTTCGGGCAGGCGAGCGTCACCGAGAAGCCATTGGGGTAGCCCGCCTCGGCAAGCAGCGCCTTGGCGCGCGTGACGTCGGTTGCCGGCACCACGTCCATCGCCTTGTTGTAGCCGTCGATGAAGGGCGGCGCGACGATACCCGCGGGCACCGACTGGCCGCGCATCACCACGCGCTTGACCGCCTCGCGGTTGATGGCGATGTTCATCGCCTCGCGCACGCGCTTGTCAGCGAACGGGTTCTTGCCCTTCACGTCCGAGCTGCGCAGTTCGGGCAGGGCCTGCTGCATGCCAAGGAAGATCGTGCGGTTTTCGGGCCCTGAGCGCACCACAAGGCCCTTGGCGGCGGACAGGCGCTCGAGGTCCTGTACCGGCGGGTCGAGCAGGAAGTCCACCTCGCCCGACAGCAGCGCCGCAACGCGCGTGGCCGCCGAACGCACCGGGGTGAACACCACCTTGCTGACCTCCATCGGGAAGGTCCCCATGCCCCAGTAGTCCTCATTGCGCTCGAGTTCGGTGCGCACGTCGGGCTCGCGCTTGGCCAGCCGGAAGGGGCCGGTGCCATTGGCATTGCGTACCGCGAAGGTCTCGTCGCCGGCCTTGTAGTTCTGCGGCAGCGTGACCTTGTTCTCCTCGGCCCACTCCCTGTCCATGATGAAGAGGTTGGTGAGGTTGTTGGGCAGCAGCGGATTGGGGCCGTCCGTGCGCATGCGCACCGTGTGGTCGTCGACCTTGATCACCTCGACCACACTGGTCAGCAGCCCCTTCATGTCCGAGTTCTCGTGCTTGGCGCGCATGATCGAGAACACCACGTCGTCGGCAGTAAAGGGGTTGCCGTTGTGGTACTTCACCCCCTCGCGCAGCTTGAACTCCCACACGCTGGGGTCATCGGTGATGCGCCAGGAAGTGGCCAGGCGGGGCGCGAGCTTCATGTCCTGGTCGCGGAACACCAGAGAGTCATAGACCTGGTGGTTCATGACATGGGTCGGGCCCTCGTTCTGCGAATGCGGATCCATGGTCAGGGCGTCGCCCGCCGCCGCCCAGCGCACGGTCTGGGCCGCGACCGGCGTGGAGAAGGTGGCGAGGACTGCGCAGGCACCGAGGGCAAGGGGCAGCGTGGCGGCAAGGCGGGGTAGCTTCATCGACGTCATCTCCAGGTGGGCGTACATGGATGCAATTACCGTCCGATTGTTGCACCGACTGCCCGCGCAGCAAAGCGCGGTGACCACCGCCACGGGTTTACCGCTAGGCGGCTAGCCAGCGTAGCGCACGCGCAGTTCGCGCTTGAGCAGCTTGCCCGATGCGTTGCGCGGCATGTCATCGACGAAGAACACGCGCTTGGGCACCTTGAACGCTGCCAGACGGGCATGGACGTGGGCAACCAGCTCATCCGCGGTCGCCCGCGCACCCTGCTTCAGCGCCACCACCGCCGTCACTGCCTCGATCCAGCGCTCATCGGGCAGACCGATCACCGCCACCTCGGCCACGGCCGGATGGGTGTAGAGGCACTCCTCGACCTCGCGGCTCGCCACCACCACGCCACCGGTCTTGATGATGTCCTTGATGCGGTCGGTGATGTAGAGATAGCCCGCCTCGTCCATGTAGCCGACATCGCCGGAACGGAACCAGCCGTCCTTGAAGCTGGCCGCGGTCTCGTCCGGCTTGCCCCAGTAGCCGCTCATGAGCTGCGGCGAGCGGTGCACGATCTCACCCATCTCGCCGGCCGGCACATCGTTCAGGTCGGGGTCGACGATGCGCGTCTCGACGTTGAAGATCGGCCGTCCGGCAGAGGCCGGGCGCTCGGCATGCTCCTCGGGGCGCAGCACCGTGGCCAGCGGCGCGATCTCGCTCTGGCCGTAGCAGTTGTAGAGCTTGAGCGCCGGCAGCTTGGCTGCCAGTTCGTGCACGACCGGCACCGGCATGATCGAGGCGCCGTAATAGCCCTTCTGCAGCGAGGCCAGGTGTGCCGGATCGAAGGCCGGGTGGCGCAGGAAGGCGATCCACACCGTCGGCGGCGCGAAGAAGGAGGTGACGCCTTCCTGCGCGATGAGCTCGAAGCAGCGCTCGGGCTGCGGTGCCTGGATCAGCAGCGTGGTGGCGCCCACCAGCAGCTGCGGCATCAGGAATACGTGCATCTGCGCCGAGTGATACAGCGGCAGCGCGGCCAGCGAGCAGTCCTCGCCGCGGATGTCGGTCGCCAGCAGCGTGCTGGTGTACTCGGCCAGCAGGGCACGGTGGCTCATCATCGCGCCCTTGGGCGCGGCGGTGGTGCCGGAGGTGTAGAGCAGTTGGACGATGCTCTCCTCGTCGAGCTCGAGTTCCGGCGCAATGTCGTCGCCGCCAGCCTGGGCCCAGGAGAGGATGTCGCGGTCCTGCCCGCCCTGCAGCGTGCCGCGCCACTCGCAGGACAGCGTGGAGCCCAGCGCCTCGACGTGGGTCGCCATGTCGGCATCACAGAACAGCGCGCGCGCGCCGGACTGCGCGACGATGTAGTGCAGTTCGGCATCGAGCAGGGCGTAGTTGATCGGCACGTGGATCAGGCCGGCCTTGGCGCAGCCCAGCCACAGCAGCACGTAGGCGTCCGAGTTGCGGCCATAGGCGGCGACGCGGTCGCCAGCCTTGAGGCCCAGCGCCAGCAGGCGGTTGGCGACACGGTTGGCAGCACGCTCGAGCTGGGCGT
The DNA here is from genome assembly GCF_000310125.2 of Thauera sp. 27. Lineage (NCBI taxonomy): Bacteria > Pseudomonadati > Pseudomonadota > Betaproteobacteria > Rhodocyclales > Zoogloeaceae > Thauera > Thauera sp. 27. Next base: position 1,395 of record NZ_AMXB01000082.1, on the reverse strand, counting down.
AGCGCCAGCTGCGGCCCTCGAAGCGCAGCGCCTCGCGCTCGGGGTTACGGCGTACCGAGCGCGCGAAGGCGTCGCCGATCAGATTGCGCCCGGCACGGCGGACATCGGCGGGAATGGCTGTTTGGTGTGCTGCGGTCATGCTCATGTCCTCATTCAGTGCTTGCGGGGTGCCCGCAGGCACCCCCATCGTACGCGGGCAAGCGGGCTTACTTGGCCGCCATGCGGATCGCGCCGTCCAGGCGGATGACCTCGCCGTTGAGCATCGGGTTCTCGCAGATCGACTTCACCAGCTGCGCATACTCGCTGGAGCGGCCCAGGCGCGAGGGGAAAGGCACCATCTGGCCGAGCGAATCCTGCACCTGCTGCGGCAGGCCGCGCAGCATCGGCGTCTCGAAGATGCCGGGGGCGATGCTCATGACGCGGATGCCGTAGCGTGCCAGCTCGCGCGCGATCGGCAAGGTCATGCCGACCACGCCGGCCTTGGAGGCCGAATAGGTCGCCTGGCCGATCTGGCCGTCGAAGGCGGCGACCGAGGCGGTGGTGACGATCACGCCGCGCTCGCCCTCCGCGTTCGGCGCGGCCTTGCTCATGGCGTCGGCGGCAAGGCGGATCGGGTTGAAGGTGCCGACGAGGTTGATCGTCACCCCGCGCACGAAGCTGTCCAGGCGGTGCGGGCCTTCCTTGCCCACCACCTTCTCGCCCGGTGCCACGCCAGCGCAGCACACCAGACCGTGCAGGCCGCCGAAGCCCTTCACCGCGGCATCGACCGCGGCCTGCGTCGACGCCTCGTCGGTGACGTCGGTACGCACGAAGCAGGCCGCCGCGCCGAGTTCGGCCGCCAGCGCCCTGCCCGCCTCGTCGTTGAGGTCGGCAAGCACCACCTTGCCGCCACCTTCGACCACCATGCGCGCGGTGGCCGCACCCAGGCCGGAGGCGCCGCCGGTAATCAGGAATACCGAGTCTGCGATCTTCATTGCGTGTGCTCCTTGTGTCTCAGATGCGTTCGATGATGGTGGCGGTGGCCATGCCGTGGCCGATGCACATGACCTGCAGCCCGAAGCGGCCGTCGCGCTGTTCGAGGCCGGCGAGCATCTTGGCCATCAGGCCGGCGCCCGTTCCGCCCAGCGGGTGGCCGTGGGCGATGGCGCCGCCCCAGGGGTTGAAGCGGTCCATGTCGGGCGCGAACTCGCGCACGAAGCACAGCGCCACGCTGGCGAAGGCCTCGTTGACCTCGATCCAGTCCATGTCGTGGATCGACAGCCCGGCCATCTCCAGCGCGCGGCGCGCCGCCGGGACCACCCCGGTGAGCTGCATCACCGGGTCGGAGCCGACCGCGACGCGGGCGCGGAAGCGCGCGCGCGGCCGGATGCCCAGCGCCTCGGCCGCCTCGCGCCA
>NZ_AMXB01000081.1:0-5374 GCF_000310125.2 Thauera sp. 27 | reverse complement strand
TTTTGTGGGTTAGTCTGACGATGACCTACTTTCACGAGGGCGGACCTCACTATCATCGGCGCATGTGCGTTTCACGGTCCTGTTCGGGAAGGGAAGGAGTGGTTCCACACAGCTATGGTCGTCAGACTTTGACTTGTTCTTCAGCGTATTGAGCTGAAGCAAAGTTAGGAAGAAGTGTTGTGTGATTGTCTGGTGTGTTGATGCTGTCACCAGAGAGTCGAGTTCGTTTTGTGTTGAAGGTTATAGGATCAAGCCACACGGGCAATTAGTACCGGTTAGCTGAACGTGTTGCCACGCTTACACACCCGGCCTATCAACGTTGTGGTCTTCAACGACCCTTCAGGGGGCTCGAGGCCCCGGGGAAGTCTCATCTTGAGGCGAGTTTCCCGCTTAGATGCTTTCAGCGGTTATCTCTTCCGCACATAGCTACCCGGCGATGCGACTGGCGTCACAACCGGTACACCAGGGGTGCGTCCACTCCGGTCCTCTCGTACTAGGAGCAGGCCCTCTCAAACTTCCAGCGCCCACGGCAGATAGGGACCAAACTGTCTCACGACGTTTTAAACCCAGCTCACGTACCACTTTAAATGGCGAACAGCCATACCCTTGGGACCGGCTACAGCCCCAGGATGTGATGAGCCGACATCGAGGTGCCAAACTCCGCCGTCGATGTGAACTCTTGGGCGGAATCAGCCTGTTATCCCCAGAGTACCTTTTATCCGTTGAGCGATGGCCCTTCCATACAGAACCACCGGATCACTATGACCTGCTTTCGCACCTGCTCGTCTTGTTGGACTCGCAGTCAAGCCACCTTTTGCCATTGCACTATCAGTACGATGTCCGACCGTACCTAGGTGACCTTCGTACTCCTCCGTTACCTTTTGGGAGGAGACCGCCCCAGTCAAACTGCCCACCATGCACGGTCCCCGACCTGGATTCACAGGCCTGGGTTAGAACCTCAACGACACCAGGGTGGTATTTCAAGGTTGGCTCCACCGGAACTGGCGTCCCGGTTTCATAGCCTCCCACCTATCCTACACAAGTCCCGTCAAAGTCCAATGCAAAGCTACAGTAAAGGTTCATGGGGTCTTTCCGTCTAGCCGCGGGGAGATTGCATCTTCACAAACATTTCAACTTCGCTGAGTCTCAGGAGGAGACAGTGTGGCCATCGTTACGCCATTCGTGCAGGTCGGAACTTACCCGACAAGGAATTTCGCTACCTTAGGACCGTTATAGTTACGGCCGCCGTTTACCGGGGCTTCGATCAAGAGCTTGCACCCCATCACTTAACCTTCCGGCACCGGGCAGGCGTCACACCCTATACGTCCACTTTCGTGTTTGCAGAGTGCTGTGTTTTTAATAAACAGTCGCAGCCACCGATTCTCTGCGACCCCGTTCCGCTCCGGCCGCGAGGGCCTTCACGTACCAGGGGCATACCTTCTCCCGAAGTTACGGTATCAATTTGCCGAGTTCCTTCTCCTGAGTTCTCTCAAGCGCCTTGGTATTCTCTACCAGCCCACCTGTGTCGGTTTGCGGTACGGTCACTCTTAGACTGAAGCTTAGAGGCTTTTCCTGGAAGCCGGGTATCACTCACTTCGGATCCGAAGATCCTCGTCATCACGCCTCAGCTAAGCCACGCGGATTTGCCTACGCAGCACGCCTACACGCTTAAACCACCTATTCCAACAGATGGCTGAGCTAACCTTCTCCGTCCCCCCATCGCATCTAAGAGCGGTACAGGAATATTGACCTGTTTCCCATCGACTACGCATTTCTGCCTCGCCTTAGGGGCCGACTCACCCTGCGCCGATGAACGTTGCGCAGGAAACCTTGGGCTTACGGCGAGGGTGCTTTTCACACCCTTTATCGCTACTCATGTCAGCATTCGCACTTCCGATACCTCCAGCATCCCTTACGAGACACCTTCGCAGGCTTACGGAACGCTCCCCTACCACGTGTCAAAGACACATCCGCAGCTTCGGTTCATGGCTTGAGCCCCGTTACATCTTCCGCGCAGGACGACTCGACTAGTGAGCTATTACGCTTTCTTTAAAGGGTGGCTGCTTCTAAGCCAACCTCCTAGCTGTCTATGCCTTCCCACCTCGTTTGCCACTTAGCCATGCATTTGGGACCTTAGCTGGCGGTCTGGGTTGTTTCCCTCTTGACACCGGACGTTAGCACCCGATGTCTGTCTGCCGTATATCACTTTGCGGTATTCGGAGTTTGCTATCGCGGGGTAGATCGCAATGACCCCCCCAACGATTACAGTGCTCTACCCCCGCAAGTGTCCGTACGACGCACTACCTAAATAGTTTTCGGGGAGAACCAGCTATTTCCGGATTTGTTTAGCCTTTCACCCCTATCCACAGCTCATCCCCTAACTTTTCAACGTTAGTGGGTTCGGACCTCCAGTACCTGTTACGGCACCTTCATCCTGGCCATGGATAGATCATCCGGTTTCGGGTCTACGCCCAGCGACTAAGTCGCCCTTATCAGACTCGCTTTCGCTACGCCTCCCCTATTCGGTTAAGCTCGCCACTGAACGTAAGTCGCTGACCCATTATACAAAAGGTACGCAGTCACCCCTTACGAGGCTCCCACTGTTTGTATGCATGCGGTTTCAGGATCTATTTCACTCCCCTCCCGGGGTTCTTTTCGCCTTTCCCTCACGGTACTGGTTCACTATCGGTCGATCACGAGTATTTAGCCTTGGAGGATGGTCCCCCCATCTTCAGACAGGATTTCTCGTGTCCCGCCCTACTTGTCGCACGCTCAGACCCGCCACCGGCTTTTCGCATACGGGACTATCACCCTGTATCGTCGGACTTTCCAGACCGTTTTGCTAAGCTGATGGTTTAGTCGTGCAGGCTGCTCCGCGTTCGCTCGCCACTACTTGCGGAATCTCGGTTGATTTCTGTTCCTGCGGCTACTTAGATGTTTCAGTTCGCCGCGTTCGCCTCCTCAGACCTATGTATTCAGTCTGGGATACCCCTTGCGGGGTGGGTTTCCCCATTCGGACATCGTGGGATCAAAGCTCTATTGCCAGCTCCCCCACGCTTTTCGCAGGCTTACACGTCCTTCATCGCCTGTGATCGCCAAGGCATCCACCACATGCACTTAGTCGCTTGATCCTATAACCTTGGATCCTCTCCGATCTTGCGATCTCGAAGACCCTTCGTACAGGAACGAACTCGTTTGTGCGATCCAGCACTACGCTGACAAGCTCAGCGCCGGATCAATGCAATCACACAACTTGCAGTACGCACCGGCTCGGTACGTACTACACTTCTTCCACTTTGTTAAAGAGCGAACCTCAAACAACCGACAACCGACTCGAACCGAGTCGCCCATCGATCAAGAAGTCAGACATGACGACATCCATCACCATGTCTGACTTCTCGAACGCCTACTTGCAGCACCTGCTTTCATGCCGCACGAGTTCTGGTGGAGCTGGTCGGGATCGAACCGACGACCTACGGCTTGCAAAGCCGCCGCTCTCCCAGCTGAGCTACAGCCCCCTCTCGTGTCGAGCAACCAAAAAGACTTGGTGGGTCTGGTTGGGTTCGAACCAACGACCCCCGCCTTATCAAGACGGTGCTCTAACCAGCTGAGCTACAGACCCTCTCATATGCTTCGAGGCTCTTCGCCTGAACAACCGATAAGTTGTGGATACTTGGCAGACCGTGGTCTGTTCTCTTGAAAGGAGGTGATCCAGCCGCACCTTCCGATACGGCTACCTTGTTACGACTTCACCCCAGTCATGAATCTCACCGTGGTAAGCGCCCTCCCGAAGGTTAAGCTACCTACTTCTGGTGAAACCCACTCCCATGGTGTGACGGGCGGTGTGTACAAGACCCGGGAACGTATTCACCGCAGCATGCTGATCTGCGATTACTAGCGATTCCGACTTCACGTAGTCGAGTTGCAGACTACGATCCGGACTACGATCGGCTTTAAGGGATTGGCTCCACCTCGCGGCTTGGCAACCCTCTGTACCGACCATTGTATGACGTGTGAAGCCCTACCCATAAGGGCCATGAGGACTTGACGTCATCCCCACCTTCCTCCGGTTTGTCACCGGCAGTCTCATTAGAGTGCCCAACCAAATGATGGCAACTAATGACAAGGGTTGCGCTCGTTGCGGGACTTAACCCAACATCTCACGACACGAGCTGACGACAGCCATGCAGCACCTGTGTTCTGGCTCCCGAAGGCACCCTCGCCTCTCAGCAAGGTTCCAGACATGTCAAGGGTAGGTAAGGTTTTTCGCGTTGCATCGAATTAATCCACATCATCCACCGCTTGTGCGGGTCCCCGTCAATTCCTTTGAGTTTTAACCTTGCGGCCGTACTCCCCAGGCGGTCGACTTCACGCGTTAGCTGCGTCACTCAGTGCATTGCTGCTCCGAACGACTAGTCGACATCGTTTAGGGCGTGGACTACCAGGGTATCTAATCCTGTTTGCTCCCCACGCTTTCGTGCATGAGCGTCAGTACAGGCCCAGGGGGCTGCCTTCGCCATCGGTGTTCCTCCTGATATCTACGCATTTCACTGCTACACCAGGAATTCCACCCCCCTCTGCCGTACTCTAGCCTTGCAGTCACAAACGCAGTTCCCAGGTTAAGCCCGGGGATTTCACATCTGTCTTACAAAACCGCCTGCGCACGCTTTACGCCCAGTAATTCCGATTAACGCTCGCACCCTACGTATTACCGCGGCTGCTGGCACGTAGTTAGCCGGTGCTTCTTAGTCCGGTACCGTCATCCACGCACTATGTTAGAGTGCGCGATTTCTTCCCGGCCGAAAGAGCTTTACAACCCGAAGGCCTTCTTCACTCACGCGGCATGGCTGGATCAGGGTTGCCCCCATTGTCCAAAATTCCCCACTGCTGCCTCCCGTAGGAGTCTGGGCCGTGTCTCAGTCCCAGTGTGGCGGATCATCCTCTCAGACCCGCTACGGATCGTCGCCTAGGTGAGCCTTTACCTCACCTACTAGCTAATCCGACATCGGCCGCTCCAATCGCGCGAGGTCTTGCGATCCCCCGCTTTCTCCCTCAGGACGTATGCGGTATTAGCGTACCTTTCGATACGTTATCCCCCACGACATGGGCACGTTCCGATGCATTACTCACCCGTTCGCCACTCGCCGGCAGGCCGAAGCCCCCGCTGCCGTTCGACTTGCATGTGTAAAGCATGCCGCCAGCGTTCAATCTGAGCCAGGATCAAACTCTTAAGTTCAATCCAGCAAAGTACTCAAAATACTGACTTTAATCAGCATGAGCACCTAATCATTGTGAAACCAAAACGACCGAAGCCGCTTTCGACCACAACCACCAAGCACCCACACTTATCGGTTGTTCAATTTTTTAAAGAGCG
>NZ_AMXB01000080.1:0-5416 GCF_000310125.2 Thauera sp. 27 | reverse complement strand
TTTGCCCCCCCCCAACACCAACCCCCCCCGCCGCGGGTCCCCCGCCCCAGTGGGAGCGGCGCCAGCCGCGAGGGTTTGAAGGCGACATGGCCTATCGCAGCCGCCCCAAAAAGCTCGCGGCTTGCGCCGCTCCTACAGCAAGCCCCCCGCCGCGGGTCTCTTGTGGGAGCGGCGCCAGCCGCGAGGTGTTGAAGGCGACACGGCCTGGGTGGGCTCGATGAAAAGCTCGCGGCTTGCGCCGCTCCTACAGCAAATCCAGGCGCTTGGTCGCACTGTAGAAGCGGCGCCAGCCGCGAGGGGTTGGAAGAACTCTCCCGGCAAATTTGGCCGAAGTGTGTATAGTTTTGTGTATAGAAGCGCTTCGCAGAGGGGAGGGTGACATGGTGCGCGATGGGGGCTATCCGAAGCTTGAACGGCAGCCGCTGACCTTGGTGCTGGCGGAGTTCCGCTTCGGGCGGGTGGCGTTCGAGCCGGCTGCGTTGGTGGCGCTCAAGGAGCGGATGGCGCGACGCTTTACGGACGTGACCGAGGGCGTGGCGCAGCAAGTGCAGCTTGGCGACGCGGGGGTCACGATCATGCCGGCGCCGTATGTGATCTGGCGGGCGCCGGAGGCAGGGGCGGCAGTGCATCTGGAGGTGGATCGGATTGCCTACGCCACGACGATGTACCCGCGCTTCGAGGGGTTTGCGAAAGATTGCCTGGCTGTGGTGGAGGCGTTGGTTGAAACCCTGTGCCCGCCGAGCTTGCATCGGGTGGGGCTGCGCTACAATGACGCCGTCGTACCGATGCCGGATGAATTGCTGGAGCACTATGTCGCGGCGCCCTTGCTGCCGTTTTCGCCCTTGGCCGCCGACGGCGACATGGTCATGCGGCACTTGAGCGAGACGGTGGTGCAGACCACGGCAGGGGCGCTCGTGGTGCGGGCGCTGGCCGGTGTGCACGGGCTGGGCATGATGCCCGACTTGCTGGGGCAGTTCGATCTGCCGCTTAAGGTCGAGGTGCCCAACGATCGGCCCGTCGCGGTGCTGGATTTTGATCACTACTGGGAAGTGGCAGAGGCCGAAGGCGTGCCCTTCGATGTCGATGCCGCGCGCAGTCGGCTCGACCGGCTGCACGAGCCGGCCCGAGAGGCTTTTTGGAAAGTGACGACGGAGTTTGCGAGGACACAGCGATGGAACTGATGCGAAGCGGGTTTGCAGGCGCGCCGCAGGGGTTTCTGGCGTTGGTTGCCGGCGGAGCCGAGCTTGGACGGGCGACTGTCGTCACCCGGCCGAGCGGCGGGGTCGTGATGTGCTTCTTCTCGGACCCATCGGGCGGGGCCGACAGGCTGCGCGTTCTTCCGTCGCTTCCGCGCCCGGACCTGGCGCGTGACCCGGGCCGGACGGGCTTGGGTGTGGCGGCTGATCTTGATCTGATTGCGCGCGTGTTCGGATTGAATACGGCGCAGATCGCCGAGATTTGCGGCCCTGTGACCCGACCGACTGTTTATGCGTGGCGCGATGGTGCGGCACCCCGGCCGGCGAAGCTGGCCCGTATTCACATGCTGCGTCGCGCTGCGCTCGATTGGGAGCGGTCGGGGTTTGGTGTGCCGGGTACGGCGATGACCGCACCGGTGATCTACGAGAAGAGCCTGTTCGACCTGCTGCGTGCCGACCCACTGGATCTGGCCGCGATTCAGTTTGCAGGCGGCCGTCTTGCGATGGAGCGCGAGATGGCGGCCAGGCGCACCTTTGCCGACCCTTTTCGCTGAGGGCCGTTGATCGATGGCGGCGCTTGGGAGGCAGGTTGCGGATAGAGGCTGGCAGCAGGGCAGCGTTTTGCGCTGCGACGACAACGCGTTGCTGGGCGCGCGTTACCTTGAGGGGGAGCCCGCAGGCGATTTGATCGGCCTGGTGGTGAGCCAATCCTGCGATCTGACGCATGAATCGCTTCAGGGCGAGCCGTACGCGGAGATCCTTGTCGGATTGCGGGCCGAGGACGATGCCGCCCTGAAACGACGGGGACACTGCGCTGCCGGGAAACATCCTCGCTGTTTGCACATGCCGATTCGGCAGGAGGGCAACGAGGTCTGGTTTCAGTTCTTGCCGTGGGACCGGCTCTTTGTCGACCGCGCGGTGCTGGCCGACCGCATGCCGGATGATACGCGCGTGGTCCTGCAGGCGGACCTCGACCTGCTGGTCACCTGGTTGGCTCAACGCTATGTGCGTGCTGCCTTTCCGGACGATTTCAACAGCCTTCTCGACGCCACCCGCAGCAAGCAGAAGAAGCTGCACGCCCGTCTTTCGCCCGATGTGTCGGGGCTTTATGCGCGCTTGAATCCTGATCGTGAGCTGCTGGAGGGCGAGCGTTACACGCTGGACCTGCTCGCACTGGTGCCGACATTTCGTGGGGACGCGCTCCCGTCCGTGGGCAAGAGCGTACAGGCGCTGGTTGATCTGATTCGGGCGGCCGGTATCGATGCCCGCGGCAGTGTAAGGCTGGAGGACGAGGTGTCTTATGGCTTCGTGCGCTCCTTCCGGCGTTTTCCTCTTGAACACCTCTCGCTGCGTGGCGACTCGCCCGATCCGATGCCTTTGGAGTTATCGACGGGTGAACGACGCGGGTAGTGTGGCTGCTGGCTGGCGTCAGCTTCAACAAGCCTCGCGGCTTGCGCCGCTCCTACAGCAAACCGAACCGCCGCGGGTCTCTTGTGGGAGCGGCGCCAGCCGCGAGGTGTTGAAGGCGACACGCCCCATCGCCACCGCCCCAAAAGGCTCGCGGCTTGCGCCGCTCCTACAGCAAACCCCCCGCCGCGGGTCTCCCCGGTAGGAGCGGCGCCAGCCGCGAGGGGTTGAAGGCGACACCGCCCATCGCAGCCGCCCGGAAAGGCTCGCAGCTTGCGCCGCGCCTACAGCGAAGCCAGGCGCCGCGGGTGTCCCCCGTAGGAGCGGCGCCAGCCGCGAGGGGTTGAAGGCGACGCGGCCCATCGCAGCCGCCCAGAAAGGCTCGCAGCTTGCGCCGCGCCTACAGCAAACCCAGGCGTTTGATCGCACTGTAGGGGGGCAGACGAAGCGGAAGAAATCGTACGCCAACATCGTTGCATGTAACAATCAAAGGCCGTAAAGTGTTGCATGTAACACAAGAGAGGCCAGCATGGCACACGTCAATTCAAGGGTTCAGAAGCACCGCGACGCCCTTCGCATGGCGGGGTTGCGCCCGGTGCAAATCTGGGTGCCGGATACGCGCCGTCCCGGCTTTGCGGAGGAATGCCGTCGTCAGTCGCGCCTTGCCGCTGAGGCGGACAAAGCCGATGCCGATATGCAGCACTTCATGGATCAAGCCTTGGCCGATCTGGACGGCTGGACGGAATGAGGCGAGGCGATTTTGTCACCATCGCCATGCAAGGCGACTTCGGCAAGCCAAGACCCGCCTTGGTGATCCAGGCTGACCAGTTCGACGAGCACGCCACCGTGACCGTGCTGCCGGTGACGAGTACGCTTGTTGCGGCGCCCTTGTTGCGCATCACGGTTCAGCTGGACGCCGGGAACGGCTTGCAGAAGCCTTCACAGGTCATGGTGGACAAGGCCATGACCGTAAACCGCGATAAGGTGGGGCCAACCTTCGGGCGCATTGATGTCGATGCACTGGTGGAGGTTGAGCGGTCTTTGGCCGTATTCCTTGGTATTGCCAAGTAGCGACGCCTCGGAAAACGGAAGATAAAGCACACTAGGCCCTTGGCATGTCGCTGTGTTGGATATGGTTTGCCGGGCGTCCATCCACCGCAATGCGCGTATCTATGCCGAAAGAGAAGGGACGTCGCTGAACCAGTTGGTGGCGACCGCTCTTGCCGGAAACCCGCAGCGTTGGCGGCCGAGGATTATCTTCAGGCTCGTGCTTGGCGTGCCGATGACGCCGCTTTCGAGGCGGCGCTGATGGCCGTAGCCGACGTACCGGCTGAACCGGGTGACTAGATCGGGTAGGGCTGCACCTGAATTTGCGTAACCCCTCGCGGCTTGCGCCGCTCCTACAGCAAAGCCAGCGCGCATCTCCCCCGTAGGAGCGGCGCCAGCCGCGAGGGGTTGAAGGCGACGGGGCCCATCGCAGCCGCCCGGAAGAGCTCGCGGCTTGCGCCGCTCCTACAGCAGAGCGCTGCCCCCACAGCAAGGCCCCGCCGACCGCGGTTCGACGGGTGCGCCCCGGGAATGTCCTTGACGGTCAAGTGCTTGGTTACTAGATTGAATTTCCGTTGCTCGGTCTCTCTTGTGGAGGTTTCCCGTGAAGCGATTGCAACTGGCGTTGATTGCGACCGTGTTGTCGATGACGAGCATGGTGGCGACGCGGGCTCATGCGGACTGGGTGTCATTGACAATCGCATCTGGCTCGGCGGCAGACATTGCGCCGCAGGCGCTTCCATGGGGTGGTACGTTTGGCACGGCGGCAGGGCTCGGCGCCTTGCTGTATGTACAGTGGGATGATAAAGCGGGCTATGCGAGGTCGGAGATCGGCGGGGGCGAGGACGGATCTGGCATTCGCACCGTTCGCTCGTTCGAGATCGTTGTCGGTCCCGCTGGGGACGTAATCGTAGAGATTGTTGGCGCCCTTGAGTACGGGTTGAACTTCGCGGTGACCGACCCGACGAATCCCGGGCGCTCGCTCGCTTCGAGCATCCATATCGCCCAGCCGCTGGTTACGACCCTTGGGCCGGGTCTTGTCCAGGGGGCGGCGACGTTGAGTGCAGAGGCGCGTGCCCTGTCGGTTGCAAATGGGGATATCGATAGCGAGGTCGTGTTCTCTGCGACGCCCGATGACCCCGTGGCCGCCGTGGCGACGAGCATGGCGACTGGCCCTTCGAGCGGATCGGTGCGTGAGGTGTTCGACGCTTGGCAATTGCTGACCCGCCATCGCGTCTTCATCGGTGATGAGATGGTGTCGTTTGACTCGGCAGGGGCCACATACGATTCCGGTTTCGGCTACGCCCTCGATAACCTGGATTCGACGCTGTTCGATTTTGCTTCCGGTACCGGGTTGCTGACGGGCTTCCAGGAGCACCGCTTTGCGCTCGCGAATCCTGGTGTCTACGCGGTGACGCTCGTCGATGAGTTCTATGGCCTTCTCGAGCATCGTCAGGTTCCAGCCCCCGGAACCCTGCTCCTGGTAGGCCTGGGCCTGCTGGCGTTGCGCTGGCGCCACCCCTCGTAGCGCTCGCGGCTGGCGCCGCTCCTACAGCAGACCCAGCGCGCATCGCTCCCCGTAGGAGCGGCGCGAGCCGCGAGGGGTTGAAGGCGATGGGGCTCGTCGCAGCCGCCCGGAAAGGCTCGCGGCTGGCGCCGCTCCTACAGCAAAGCCAGCGCGTAGTTCTCCCCGTAGGAGCGGCGCGAGCCGCGAGGGGTTGAAGGCGACGCGGCCCATCGCAGCCGCCCGGAAAGGCTCGCGGCTG
>NZ_AMXB01000078.1:0-5631 GCF_000310125.2 Thauera sp. 27 | reverse complement strand
CCCAGGGCGAGACGAGCCGCGGGGCGCCGTAGGAGCGGCGCCAGCCGCGAGCTTTTCATCGGCTGCCCACCCACCTCCGTCGCCTTCAACCCCTCGCGGCTCGCGCCGCTCCTACAGGGGGCGACGCGCGTTGGGTTTGCTGTAGGCGCGGCGCCAGCCGCGAGATTTTCTTCCTCCAAGCACACCTGCCATCCCTGGCCCTAGAAAGCGCAGAGGGCCGCAAACACTACGCCTGCGGCCCCCTGTGCCCTGCCCTGCGCTGCGCTGCCTTCAGGCCGCTGCGGCCGAGCCCACCTTCTCCGCCGCGGCACGGTAATGGCGCTGGGCGTCTGCCGGACGCTCGAGCGTGTCGAACAGGTGTGCCAGCGCAAGGTGCGTATCCACCGCCGGCGACTGCTTGAGCGAGGCTTCGAGGTAGCTCTGCGCCTTGCCCCACAGTTCACTGCGCCGGCACAGCTGGCCAAGGGCAAACAGCAGGCCGCTGTCCTGAGGATGCGCCTCGAGCCAGCCTTCGGCCTTCTGCAGGCAGCTGCGCGCATCCTCGTTCGACGCCGCGCAGTAGGCGTACAGGCGCGCCAGCGCCGTATCCCAGCGTTCGTCGAGCAGACGCTCGACCTGGCGCCGGACCGTCACACCATGGCCGGCGCGCGCCATCAGCGGCAGTGCGCGCTCCACCAGACCCCGATCCTGCAACTCGTCCTCGGGGATCTCCTTCCAGTACTGCGCAAGCGCCCCAGCGTCGCCCGCCAGCTGCTTCATGCGCTCGATGTGTGCCCGCCTCAGCTTGGGCGCGGCCTGCTCATCGCTGAGGGCCTTGTGCTTGCGCAGCTGGCGTACGTGATGCACCAACTCGTCCCAGCGCCCCAATGCCAGCGCCACACGTGACTCCAGCCGCAGCATGGCGATGTGCTTGTGCCCGGCATCGCGCAAGGTCTGCAGGCGGCTCGCGGCAACGTCGAACTGACGGCTTTCGATGGCGAGCTCGGCCTCGGTCATCAGGCGAGCTACTTCACTGCCCTTCTCTTCTGCGGCATGCCCCAGCCACTCCTGGTAACGGGCCTCGTCCTGCAGGCCGTGCGCCGCGCGCGCAGCCACCAGTGCAGCCATGGACGAGCCCGCGCTCGCAGTGTATGCAGTCGAGGCCGACTTGAGCGATTGCGAGAAACGGCCTTCGAACAGGGCATTGATCGCGCCATGCAGCGCGCGATCGGCCTTTTGCCGGCGTCGGCGCTCACGCCAGCTGGCAACCCGGGCAGGCAGACCCAGCGTGCGACCGATGACCTTGAGCAGCAGGTGGACGAGCAGCACGCCGACGACGAGCAGGACGATGAACAGGTTCAGCGAGATCTGCGCCCGCCAGGGCGACAGCACAACCAAGACATAGCCGTCATTCACACCGGCAACCATCGCCACGCCGACAGCGAGGGCGAAGATGCCGATCAACCAGATCAGTGCGCGCATCGACTGGCCCTCACTCGCTCACGGCCTGCGCCGCGCCTGCCGAATCGCCACCTTCCGTGCCCTCTCCAGCGTCGGCCTCCTGGGCTTCGGCGGCAACCTCGGCGGCCTCCACCGTCGTGCCCGCAGCGGGCGCAGCAGTCGGCGCAGCCGGTGCGGCCGCAGGGACGTCCTGTGCCGGCGTAGTGGGCACTTGCGGCCGACCGCTGCGCGCTTGCGCAAGGCGCAGCGCATTGAAGGTCTCGGACAGGTTGTGTGGCTCATAGCGCACCCGCACTGCCTCCAGGGTCTTGAGTTCAGTCAGCGCAGCCTGCACGCGAGCGTCACGCGGGTCGAAGAAACGCTCCACCCAGGCGCGAGCCTGCGCCAGGTCGGCCTCGTAGGTGCGGCCATCGCGGGCCAGCAGCGCGAGACGCGCGGTGAGCAGGCGGATCTTGAGGTTCTCGCGCAGGAAAGCGTTCTGCGCCGGCGCCAGCAACACCGGCTCTGCCTGGTCGAGACGCTCGACCCGGATAAGGGTGCGCACTTCGTGCCAGACGTCTGCCGCCAGCGCTTCGCCAAGGCGCCACGCGCTGGCCATCCAGCCTGCCAGCCCGGTGCTTTCGCCCGGTGCCAGATCGCGGCCAACCGCAGCCTCCACCGGCAACTGCCCCTCGAAGGCGAGCGGCAGAGCGTCGGCGCGCTCGAGCAGGCGCTCAAGGCGCAGGCTCAGGCCCGAGACGTCGAGTACCGGCTGCAACTTGAGCGCGTCGATGTCGTTTGCCAACGCACGCCGCAGCCCGGCAAGCTGCCCCCGATCATGCAGCGCGAGGCGGGATTCGGCCTCCTGCAGCGCAATCAGCGCAGCCTCGACGTTGCCGGCAATCTGCAACTGCTGTGCGGCGAGCACCACCGCCTGCTCGACCTCGGCAATCACGCCGTCTTCACGCGTACGCGAGAACTCCTGATAAAGGGCTTCGAGCGCAGCGGCCTGGCCTTCGGTCTCCTCGACCTTGGCGCTCAACGCACCCAGGCGGCCCTGAAGCGCGGCGATCACTTCCTGTTGCTGGCGCACGATGCCGCGCGCCTCGCTCGCCACCCGCTCGCCCTCGGACAGGCGTTGCGCCAGTTCCTCGCGCAGAACGGTCGCGCCGACCCGCGTGTCGCGTGCCTGCCACACTGCCCAGCCGGCAATGCCGATCGCCACCAAGGCCAGCAACAGTGCCCACCACGCGGCAGCGCTGCGGCGCGGCGCGGCCACCACCCCCTGCTCGGCTCCGCCCGCAGGCTGGACCACATCGGTTGAAGTCTCGGCCGACGAGGCGGCTTCGCCGCGCTCCACCGTATCGGCACTCGTGCTTGCAGCGGCCTGCTCGCCGCGCGCCGCGTCGAGGGCATCGTCCTTACGATCGGGATGGGCGCTCGCCGGCGGCTGCGTGAGGGCGGGAGTCTCTTCTTTCATGGCTTCAGTGTAACCAAAGTGGTCCTCAAGTGCCTGCATCAGGCCGTCATCACCGGCGGGCGCCTCGATCACGTCAGCGAAACCGGCCTCGCGGGCCTGCTCGACGATGCGTGGATGAGTGGCGAACACCTTTACCTGGCGCAGTGCCGCAAGCCCTTCAGCGCCGAGCATCTGCGCCAGGTTGCGGACGCCTTCACTGCTGGTCAGCAGCAGTGCGTCGACCTCACCGCGCCCCACCGGCTGCAACAACAGCGCAGGATCAAGCTCCGGACAGTAGCGCCGATAGCACGTGACATATTCAACACTGGCGCCGCGCTCGCGCAAGGTATCGGCAAGCAACTCGCGACCGCCGTCACCGCGGAAGATCAGCACCTTGCAGCCGGCCACAGCCTCTGCGGCAAACTCGGGAAGCGCAATCACAGCCTCGCTGTCGAACCCGACCTGCGGCGCAATGACCGCCTCAAAGCCATAGTCGCGCAGCACCCGCTCGCTGCCCTTGCCCACGGTCGACACGCGCAGGCCGGCCGGCCAGGCGCGCCGCGGCAGGATGTACTGCATCGCGTAGTTGGCGGCATTGGGGCTGACGAAGAACGCCAGCTGGAACTCGTCGAGGCGGGGTACCACGGCCTCGAGCTGGGCAGGATCGGGCGCCGCACCGATCGCAATCACCGGAAAGCGCAGGGCGCGGCCACCTGCGGCCTCGATGCGCCGGCACAGGTTGTCGGCCTGCTCCTGCGGGCGCATCACGACCAGGCAGCGCCCTGCGAGAGGGCCGGCGCCCGGACCGGGCGCGGACGGGAGAGCGGGGGCAGTCGCCATCAGCTGTGTTCGCCGTCAGCCGATATCGGCCAGGATCGCCTCGGCGCCCTGCGCGCGCAGATCTTCGGCCAGTGCGCGGCCAAGCGCGTCGGCATCGGCGGGCGCGCCCTCGCGTTCGGCACGGACGATCTCGCTGCCATCGGGGCGGGCGACGAAACCTCGCAGCCACAACTGCCCTCCGCGGATCACCGCGTAGGCACCCAGCGGCACCTCGCAGCTGCCGGCCAGTGCGCGTGCGACTGCACGCTCGGCGAGCACGCAGGCGGCAGTATCGGCATCGACCAGGGGTTGCAGCCAGGCAATGACATCGGGCCGCGCCGCCAGGCATTCGATACCGAGCGCGCCCTGTCCGGCGGCCGGCAGCGACACCTCGGCCGGCATCACCGAGCGGATGCGCTCGCCCAGTCCGAGCCGGGTCAGCCCGGCCGCGGCGAGGATGATTGCGTCGTACTGGCCTTCGTCGAGCTTGCGCAGACGGGTGTCGAGGTTGCCGCGCAAGCTGGTCACGGCAAGGAAGGGATACTGCGCATGGATCTGCGATTCGCGGCGCAGCGAGGACGTCCCCACCACAGCCCCAGGGGGCATGTCCGCCAGGCTGTCGTAGCGATTGGAGACGAAGGCGTCGAGCGGAACCTCGCGCTCCGTGATGCAGGGCAGCACGAACTCATCGCCCATCACCATCGGCACGTCCTTCATCGAATGCACGGCGATGTCGGCGCGCCCATCGAGCAGGGCTGTTTCCAGCTCCTTCACGAACAGGCCCTTGCCGCCAACCTTCGCGAGCGGGCGGTCGAGGATCTGGTCACCGCGCGTGGTCATGCCCAGAAGCTCGACATTGCAGCCGGGATACAATCCCTCGAGCCGGGCCTTGATGTGCTCGGCCTGCCACAGGGCGAGACGGCTTTCACGGGTAGCGATGACGATGCGCTCGGGGGTCGCTTGGCTCACGATGGATAACTCACGTAACAAGTAGGAAGGTGCCGGGTACGGCCAGATTTCGCCGCACTGCAGCATCAGGGTTCGCACCAATGGTGCGCGGACAGGCCGGGATTCTAGCATGCGTGCCGATCGCACTCTTTTCCCCACCGACCGCCTTGCCTGGCACGCAGCACATCTCTCTGCGACGCCGGGACGATGCACAACGCCGGGACGCCCTGACGTGAGCATGGACGATCAACGGCAGGTGCAGGGCCCCTAGACGACAACCAGGAAGACCAAGACACATGACCCAGGACAAGGACGCCCCGCTGCGTGAAGACATCCGCCTGCTCGGGCGCCTGCTCGGTGACACCGTGCGCGACCAGCAGGGTGCAGCCGCCTTCGAGCTGATCGAGCGCATCCGCCAGAACTCGGTGCGCTTCCGCCGCGACGACGACATTGCGGCCCGGCGCGAGCTCGAGGACATCCTCGATGCGCTGTCGCGCGACCAGACGATCCAGGTCGTGCGCGCCTTCAGCTACTTCTCGCACCTGGCCAACATCGCCGAGGACCAGCACCACATCCGGCGCTCGCGCGCGCACCTGGTGGCGGGCTCGGCCCCGCGCGAGGGCAGCCTGCCGCACGCGCTGCAGGCGGTGTTCGACAGCGGCGTGACCGATGCTGCAGGCCTGGTCGCGTTCTTCGACGCTGCGCTGGTGTCGCCGGTGCTCACCGCCCACCCCACCGAGGTGCAACGAAAGAGCATCCTCAACTGCGAGACCGTGATCGCGCGCCTGCTCGACGAGCGCGACCGCATGCAGCTCACCCCCGAGGAGGCCGCGGCCAGCGATGAGGCGCTGCGCCGCGCGGTGCTCACGCTGTGGCAGACGCGCATGCTGCGCACCGCCAAGCTGTCGGTGATCGACGAGGTCAATAACGGCCTGTCGTATTTCGACACCACCTTCCTGCGCGAGCTGCCGCGTCTGTACGCCAGC
>NZ_AMXB01000077.1:0-5774 GCF_000310125.2 Thauera sp. 27 | reverse complement strand
GGCTGGCGAGCGCGCCGGCGCCCGCCAGCCTGCGCAGCGTGCCGCCGTCGAGCCCGGTGCGCAGCGCGAGGTCCTGCGTATCGGCAAAGCGGCGTTCGAGGCGTGCCGCCACGATGCGGGCGGCTGCATCCCGGCCCAGGCCGTGGATCATGCGCAGACCAAGGCGCACGGCGGCCTGCGCAGCGGCTGGAGCGGTGTCGGGTGTGTCCGCGCTGGCGGGTGGGACGGCTTCGAGCGTGCAGTCCCAGTCGCTGGTGCATACATCGGCCGCGCGCACCTCGACGCCGTGGCGGCGTGCGTCCTGGATGAGCTGCGAGGGCGAATAGAAACCCATCGGCTGGCTGTTGAGCAGGGCGGCCAGGAAGGCGGCGGGCTCGAAGCACTTCATCCACGCCGAGGCGTACACCAGCAGCGCGAAGCTGGCAGCGTGCGACTCGGGAAAGCCGTAGCTGCCGAAACCTTCGATCTGCTGACACAGGCGTTGGGCAAAGTCGGCGTCGTAGCCGTTCTTTGCCAGCCCGGCAAGGAGCTGTTCGCGGTAGCGCTCGAGTTCGCCCTTGCGCCGCCAGGCGCCCATCGCTCGGCGCAACTGGTCAGCCTCGCCGCCGGTGAAGCCGGCGGCCACCACCGCCAGCTGCATCACCTGTTCCTGGAAGATCGGCACCCCGAGCGTGCGCGCCAGTACGCCGCGGATCTCCGGGCGCAGCCCGTCCATGGGGTCCTCGCCGCGCGCGTCGCGTTCGCGCGCGTGCAGGTAGGGATGGACCATGCCGCCCTGGATCGGGCCGGGGCGCACGATGGCGACCTCCACCACCAGGTCGTAGAAGCGGCGTGGCCTCAAGCGCGGCAGCATGGTCATCTGCGCGCGCGACTCGACCTGGAACACGCCGATCGAGTCGGCGCGCGACAGCATCGCGTACACCGCGGGCTGCTCGCGCGGGATGCTCGCCAGCGTCAGTGCCTGCCCGCGCCAGGCCGACACCAGGGCCAGGCCGCGGCGCAGTGCGGACAGCATGCCGAGCGCGAGCACGTCGATCTTCATCAGGCCGACGGCGTCGAGGTCGTCCTTGTCCCACTGGATCACGGTGCGTTCTGGCATGGCGGCATTCTCGACCGGAACCAGTTCGTCGAGCCGGCCGCGGGCGATGACGAAACCGCCGACATGCTGCGACAGATGGCGCGGAAAACCGATGAGTTCCTCGGTGAGCGCGACCAGGCGCCGGGTGACCGGGCTGGTGGGGTCGAAGCCCGCTTCCTGCAGGCGCTCGGGCAGGATGCGACGGCCGTCGAACCAGTGGTGCTCGCGCGTCAGGCGCTCGATCTGCGCCTCGTCCAGACCGAGGGCACGGCCGACGTCGCGCAGGGCGCTGCGTGCCCGGTAGCTGATTACGGTGGCAGCCAGCGCTGCGCGTTCGCGGCCGTACTTGCGGTAGATGTACTGGATGACCTCCTCGCGGCGGTCGTGCTCGAAATCGACGTCGATGTCGGGTGGTTCGTTGCGCTCGCGCGAGATGAAACGCTCGACCAGCATGATGCCCAATGTCGGATCGACCTCGGTGATGCCCAGTGCCCAGCACACCACCGAATTCGCCGCCGAGCCGCGGCCCTGGCACAGGATGCCCACGCTGCGGGCGAAGCGGACGATGTCATGCACGGTGAGGAAGTAGGGCTCGTAGCCGAGTTCGACGATGAGGGCGAGCTCGTACTCGATCTGCCGGCGCACCTGGGGTGGGGCAGGGTCATCGGCAGCGGCGGGTGGCAGCTCGCCCGCCGCGGGTTCGGCGACGGCGTGGCCGGCCTGTCCGCGGTAGCGCCAGCACAGCCCGCCTTCCACCAGCCGACGCAGCCAGCTCGCCGGAGTCTCGCCTGCGGGGACGAGCTCGGCCGGGTACGCGTAGCGCAGTTCGTCGAGGCTGAAGCTGCAGCGTGCGGCGACCGCGAGGGTCTCGGCGAGCAGAGCGGGGGGGTAGCGGCGGGCGAGGGTGTCGCGATCGTGCAGGCGCAGCTCCGCATTGGGGGCGAGTGCGAGTCCGGCCTCGGCGACGCTGCAGTGCAGGCGCAGCGCGGTCATCACGTCGGCCAGTGGACGGCGCGCGGCGTCGTGCATGAGTGCGGCGCTCGCGGCGACCGCGGACACCCCGGTGGTGCGAGCGATGCGGCGCAGCAGGGTGATGCGGGCGCGGTCGCGGCCATCGAGCCGCACCGTCACCGTCAGCCAGCTGCGGCCGGGATAGCAGCGCGCCAGCCACGCGGCATCGGCCGCCAGCGCCGTGCTGGCAGCGTCAACGCCGGTGCGGGGCGGAAATGCCGCCGGCGCGACCAGCAGCGCCAGGCAGTCGGTCTGCAGCCCCTCGCGGCAGGCAGCCTCGACCATGTTGCGGGTGAGGTGGTAGCGCCCCTTGTCTGCTGCGCGCCGGGCCTGGGTGATGAGGCGAGACAGCTGGCCATAGCCGGCGCGCGTGGCGGCCAGCAGCACGATGCAGGGGCCGTCGGCAAGTTGAAGCTCGCTGCCGATGATCAGCTGCGGCCGTGCGTCGGCAGGCAGGGCTTGCAGCGCACGGTGGGCGCGTACCACGCCCGCGAGCGAGCATTCGTCGGTGAGGGCGATGGCGGTGTAGCCGAAGGCCGCCGCCTGCGCCACGAGCTCCTCGGGGTGCGAGGCGCCGCGCTGGAAGCTGAAATTGCTGAGGCAGTGGAGTTCGGCATGTTGCGGAGTCACAGGTGGACTGTAAAAAAATACAGCTTCAGACGCAAGCGCGTGCCCTGCACCCAGGGCGTCGTCCGCTGGCAGCCTCGTCTTTGCTGTCGCGGAAACCGGGCGGGCCCGGTACACTCACGCGCTTTGGCCGGCGCTGTCGCAGGCCGAGTCTGCAGATCATTTTCGGGCCGATATGGCCAGCAAGGAGTTTTCGATGCGCTTCGAGATGACCCGCGCCGCACTGTTCGGCGCCCTGGCACTGGCATTTGCGCTGGGCACGCCAGCCCATGCGCAGCAGAAGTCGGTGGCCATCACCGCCATCGTCGAGCATCCGGCGCTCGACGCCGTGCGCGATGGCGTCAAGCAAGGCTTGGCCGAGGCGGGTTTCGAGGAGGGCAAGAACCTCAAGTGGCAGTACCAGAGCGCGCAGGGCAACACCGGCACGGCGGCGCAGATCGCGCGCAAGTTCATCGGTGACCGCGTCGACGTCATCGTCGCCATCGCCACGCCTTCGGCCCAGGCCGTGGCTGCGGCAACGCGCAACATCCCGCTGGTGTATTCCGCAGTGACCGACCCGGTCGCCGCCAAGCTGGTGCCGTCGCTGGCCGCATCGGGCACCAACGTCACGGGCGTGTCCGATGCGCTCGAGCTGGACAAGCAGATCGAGCTGATCAAGCGCGTGACGCCCGAGGCCAAGCGTGTCGGCATGGTCTTCAACCCGGGCGAGGCCAACTCGGTGGTGGTGCTCGAGCGCATGCGCGAACTGCTGCCCAAGTACGGCATGAGCCTGGTCGAGGCCGCCGCGCCGCGTTCGGTTGACGTCGGCTCTGCCGCGCGCAGCCTGATCGGCAAGGTCGATGTGTTCTACACCAGCACCGACAACAACGTGGTGTCGGCCTATGAGGCCCTGGTCAAGGTCGGCATGGATGCCGGCATCCCGCTGGTGGCTGCAGACACCGACAGCGTCAAGCGTGGCGCCGTCGCCGCCTATGGCATGGACTACAAGGCGCTCGGCGTGCAGACCGGCCACATGGTGGCGCGTATCCTCAAGGGCGAGAAGCCGGGCGACATCGCCTCGGAAACCAGCAACAGGCTCGACCTCCATGTGAGCCCGGCCGCCGCCCGTCGCCAGGGCATCACGCTGTCGGAGGCGCTCATCAAGGACGCCGCCCAGGTCGTCGAGTAAGCGGCTGCAAGCCCGGTACGCGACTGCCGCGGTGCAGTCGCCCCGGGTGTTCGCGGCGGGGTTTCCTCGTCGCCCATCCTCAAACGGTTATTTCCCATGTCGCTCTACACCTTGCTCGGGGCACTGGAGATCGGCCTGATCTTCAGCCTGGTTGCGCTGGGCGTGTACATTTCCTTCCGCCTGTTGCGCTTCCCCGACCTTACCGTCGATGGCAGCTTCCCGCTCGGCGGCGCCGTTGCCGCGACCATGATCGCAGCCGGCCAGGACCCCTTTACCGCCACCATTGCCGCCACGCTGGCAGGTGCCGCGGCTGGCATGATCACCGGCTGGCTCAATGTGCGCCTCAAGATCATGGATCTGCTCGCCAGCATCCTGATGATGATCGCGCTCTACTCGATCAACCTGCGCATCATGGGCAAGCCCAATGTGCCCTTGATCATGGAGCCGACGGTATTCAACCTGCTCCAGCCCGAGGCGCTGGTCGACTACGTGTTCCGCCCGCTGCTGCTGGTGCTGATCGTGATCGTGGTGAAGCTCGGGCTCGATGCCTATTTCTCCACCCAGACCGGGCTGGCCATCCGCGCCACAGGGTCCAATGCGCGCATGGCACGTGCCCAGGGCGTCAACACCGGGCTGGCGGTGCTCGCCGGCATGGCGCTGTCGAACGCGCTCGTCGGCCTGGCCGGGGCGCTGTTCGCGCAGACCCAGGGCGGGGCTGACATCTCGATGGGCGTGGGCACCATCGTCATCGGCCTGGCGGCGGTGATCGTGGGCGAGAGCCTGCTGCCTTCGCGCAAGCTTTACCTGGCGACGATCGCGGTCATCGTCGGCGCCATCGTGTATCGCTTCTTCATCGCGGTCGCGCTCAACTCCGACTTCATCGGCCTGCAGGCGCAGGATCTCAATCTCGTCACCGCGGTGCTGGTGACGGTCGCGCTGGTGGTGCCGAAGCTGCGCGCGCACTGGTCCGGCAAGAGGGGGAACTGAGATGCTGAAAGCAAGCGACCTTCGCCTTACCTTCAACCCCGGCACGCCGATCGAGACCCAGGCTCTGCGCGGCATGTCGCTCGAGATCCCGACCGGGCAGTTCGTTACCGTCATTGGCTCCAACGGCGCCGGCAAGTCGACCTTCCTCAATGCCGTCTCCGGCGAGCAGAAGGTCGATAGCGGCAGGATCGAGATCGACGGCATCGACATGACCCGTCAGCCGGTGTGGGCGCGCGCGCGCCACGTCGCCCGCGTGTTCCAGGACCCGCTCGCGGGCACCTGCGAGGACCTGACCATCGAGGAGAACATGGCGCTGGCCAGCGTGCGCGGCGAGCGTCGCGGCTTCTCGTTCGCCGTCAAGCCGGCGCTGCGCGAGGAGTTTCGCGCCCAGCTGTCGACCCTCGGTCTGGGCCTGGAGAACCGCCTGTCCGACCGCATCGGCCTGCTCTCCGGCGGCCAGCGCCAGGCAGTGAGCCTGCTGATGGCGGCGCTGCGGCCGTCGCGACTGCTGCTGCTCGACGAGCATACCGCAGCGCTCGATCCGCGCACCGCGGCCTTCGTGCTCGAACTTACCGTGCGCATCGTCGCCGAGCACAAGCTCACCACGATGATGGTCACGCACTCCATGCGCCAGGCGCTCGACGTCGGCCAGCGCACGGTGATGCTGCATCAGGGCAGGGTAGTGCTCGACGTGGCGGGCGAGGAGCGCGAGGGCCTCGACGTGCATCACCTGCTGGCGATGTTCGAGAAGGTGCGCGGCGAGGAAATCGACGACGACAAGCTGTTGCTGAGCTGAACGCCTGCACGGATGCCGATGCCCGAAAGGCTCGCGACTTGCGTCGCGCCTACGGCACCCCGCGGCGCGCATCGCCCCCGCGTGGGAGCGGCGCGAGCCGCGAGGGG
>NZ_AMXB01000076.1:0-6783 GCF_000310125.2 Thauera sp. 27 | reverse complement strand
CCTCGCGGCTGGCGCCGCTCCTACGGGGGCCCGCGGCGGTGGTCTTCGCTGTAGGAGCGGCGCAAGCCGCGAGCTTTTTCGGGTCCCACCCAGCCCCATCACCTTCAACCCCCTCGCGGCTGGCGCCGCGCCTACACGAAGGGGCATCCGGGGTGGATTTGTTGCGACTTCCTCTATAATTATGAATTCTTAACTCAACACCTCACTGGAGGCATCATGTCGCAGCGCCCCTTCAAGATCCTCGGTATCCAGCAGATCGCCATCGGCGGCCCGAGCAAGGACAAACTCAAGACGCTGTGGGTCGACATGCTTGGCCTGGAGGTCACCGGCAACTTCGTGTCCGAACGCGAGAACGTGGACGAAGACATCTGCGCGATGGGCGCAGGCCCGTTCAAGGTCGAGGTCGACCTGATGCAGCCGCTGGATCCCGAGAAAAAGCCGGCGGTGCACACCACCCCGCTCAACCACGTCGGCCTGTGGGTGGACGACCTGCCCAAGGCGGTGGAATGGCTCAGCGCCAACGGCGTGCGCTTCGCGCCTGGCGGCATCCGCCGGGGTGCGGCCGGCTTCGACATCACCTTCCTGCACCCCAAGGGCAACGACGAGTTCCCGATCGGTGGCGAGGGCGTGCTCATCGAACTGGTGCAGGCGCCGCGCGAAGTCGTGGACGCCTTCGCGCGCCTGGCGGGCTGACCACGGCCCCGGGGGCGCGCGGCGCGCCCCCGGGCGGCTTCCTGCGTTGCGAGATTGATCGCCGATATGGAATCGATACCGACAAATCCGTAAAGTCGGCGATCCTCGTGTCGATAACTGCAAGACACATCCGCTGAAGATGGTCTCGGACATCGCAGCCAAAGCCCGCTACTCGCCGCAAAAAAGGACCGCAGATGGAACCCGTCAGCCGCCCATCAAGTTCGATCGCCAGCCGCCTTGGCCTGATCGTCGCCCTTCCACTCATCGTCATCATCGTGCTGGCCGTCATGCTCGGACAATCGGCGCTCGAGCGCTCGCGTTCGGCCGAAACCACCGCGCAACTGTCTGGGCTCAGTGCCGCTGTCAGCGAACTGGTGCACCGACTGCAGATCGAGCGCGGCTCGACCGCGGGCTTCATCAGCTCCTCGGGCTCCCAGATGCGTGACGTCCTGCCCGGCTTCCAGCGCGACACCGACACCGCCCTCGCGCAGTTCCGCAGCCGGCACCAGCAGACCATCACCGCCGACACACCGACCGCCCAGAAGCAGGTCGCCGACGTCGAAAGCCAGCTCGCCCAACTCGCCGACATCCGCAGGCAGGCGCAACAACTGAGCATCGCCATCGGCGAGAGCACGCGCTACTACACCGCCACCATCGACAACCTCATCCAGCTCGCCGCGGGGGCCGCGCATTACAACTCCGACCCCTTGATCGGACAGCGCTCCACTGCGCTCGAAGCGCTCATCCGCGCCAAGGAAGCCGCAGGCCAGGAACGCGCGCTCACCACCGCCGCCTTCAGCGCCGACTGGGTCACGCCCGAGCAGCACCGCACCATCAGCGAACGCATCAACCGCCAGCGCGCCTTCTTCGAGCTGTTCGGCTCGGTGGCGGGCAGCGACGCCCGGGCCGCGCTCAAGCAGATCGAGGCTTCGCCCGAACTCGAAGCCGTCAAGCGCATGCGCGATGTCATGAGCGAGCGCATGACGTACGGCGAATTCGGCATCAAAGGCGCCGACTGGTTCGCGACTAGCACCGCCTACATCGACCGCCTCTATGCCCTGGAGCGCCAGGTCAACGGCGAGATCGCCAAGCTCGCAGGCGAACTGGTCGACAGCAGCACGCGCACCCTCTACATCACCATCGGCCTGTCGGTCCTGGCCATTGGCGCCACGCTGGTGGTGTCGGCCCTGCTCGGGCGCAGCATCAGCCGCCCGCTCAGCCAGGCCGTGCGCATCGCCGAGCAGGTTTCCAGCGAAAAGGACTTCACCCGCAGCATCCCGGTCGAAGGCGTGACCGAAGTGCAGCGCACCGCCCAAGCGTTCAACAACCTCATCGGCACCTTCCGCCACATCCTGTCCGAAGCGCGCACGTCCAGTGAGGGGGTGTCGTCCGCGGCGGCGTCCATCTCGGCATCGAGCACCCAGCTCAGCCGCAGCGCCGACATCCAGGCCGAATCGGCCGCCACCGTGGCCGCTGCCGCCACCGAAGTCTCGAGCAGCGTCAGCGAGACGGCCACGCGCGCCGCCACGGCTGCCGAACTGGTCGACAAGGCCTCGGCCGACACGCACTCGGCGCTGGACATCATGCAAGAGATGGTCGGCCGCGTGGAGCAAGCCGCCAGCCAGGTCACCGCGTCGCAGGCCGACGTTCAATCGCTGGCTGCCAGTTCCAAGCAGATCGGCGGCATCGTCGGCGTCATCCGCGAGATCGCCGAGCAGACCAACCTGCTCGCCCTCAACGCCGCCATCGAGGCCGCGCGTGCAGGCGAGCAAGGTCGCGGCTTCGCGGTCGTCGCCGACGAAGTGCGCAAG
The DNA here is from genome assembly GCF_000310125.2 of Thauera sp. 27. Lineage (NCBI taxonomy): Bacteria > Pseudomonadati > Pseudomonadota > Betaproteobacteria > Rhodocyclales > Zoogloeaceae > Thauera > Thauera sp. 27. The sequence goes on along the minus strand of NZ_AMXB01000076.1, from coordinate 4,279 downwards.
CTCGCCGAACGCACCGCCTCGTCGACCCGCGAGATCAGCACCCTCATCCACGAGATCCAGCAACACGTCGACAGCACCGTCGACTCGATGCAGGCCGCGGGCGTCAACGTCAGCGGCAGCCTCGAGCTCGTATCGCGCACCGAAGCCGCGCTACGCAGCATCGGCGACAGCTCCGAGCGCGTCGCACAGAGCGTGCAGGGCATGGCCCACACCATCCGCGAGCAGGACATCGCCATCCAGCAGGTCGCATCCAACGCCGAGCGCATCGCCGCCATGACCGAAGAAAACAGCGGCGCCGCACGCACCAGCTCGGACACGGCCGAAGAGCTCGCCCGCGTCGCAAGCGCGCTGTCGAGCCTTGTGGGGCGCTTCCGCACCTGACACCGAGGTCGCGGTACAAGGCTGCCAAACAGCCCCCGAGTGTCGGTTTTTTTTACACCGGGGGCATAAGCACCCCCATCAAATCGCACCATCCATATAAAAATCAATAACTTGTATTTCTGGCATCCGTCTTGCTTTGTTGCCACAGCGATTAAGCTCACGCTTGGCACCACCCGGCCAGGCGCAATCTCTTAACCGGTTCAACAACCGATTAAAAGGACCCAGACAATGAAGAAATACGCCCTTCTCGCCGCGACCGCCGCCCTCACCGCCGTGTCGACCGGCGCCTCGGCCGCCTATGTCAGCAACGTCCAGTCGCTGGCTGGCGACTTCGCCATCAGCGGCTTCGCCGACGGCACCCCGCTGACCTACAACGTGGCGCTCACCGGCCTGTCCGGCAGCCTGTCGCTGGCCGCTGCCCCGTCGGGCAGCTACACCGTCAGCGTCGGCCCCGGCCTCGCCGGCGGCACCGGCTACGCCGAAGCCACCTTCTTCGCCGGCCCTGGCGGTACCGTCAGCCGCACGATCAGCTCGAACGTCCAGGTGTTCTCGGGCGACCTCAACGTCTCCGGCCTCACCCCGGGCGTGTATCCGTTCGTCTTCGGCATGGGCCTGATCTCCAGCCCGATCTCGTTCGGCTTCAACGGCAGCTATGACGGCGCCACCACCATGGGCGTGCTCGGCCTGCTCAACGGCCTGCTCGGCACCTCGTTCAGCGACCCCACCGGCGCTGGCACCGTCGCCATCACCGGCACCATCACCGACACCAGCGTGACCATGTCCATCACCGAAACGGCCTCCGGCTGGGACGGCGCTGGCGTGCTGCTGGCTGCTGCCGACTACGCTGCCTTCCTGCAGGGCCGTCCGGACTCGCAGGCCGAGCGCATCGCTTACATGCAGAGCCCCACCTACAACCTGACCGACGGCAGCTTCGCCATGCGTAACATCGCCGTCACCGCCGTGCCCGAGCCCGCCTCGCTGGCGCTGCTCGGCCTCGGTCTGGCTGGCCTGGGTGTCATGCGCCGCCGCAAGCAAGCTGCCTGACCTTCCGGTCACGCCGCACCAGCCGACGCCCTCGCAAGGGGGCGTCGGCTTTTTTCTTATAATGCCGCCATGTTCGAAAAGATCCTCACCCTCTGCACCGGCAACATCTGTCGCAGCCCGCTCGCCGAGGCCGTCCTGCGCCAGCGCCTGGCCGATCGTGGCCGCACGGCCACCGTCGCCTCTGCCGGCACCGGCGCCCTGGTCGGCCACGCTGCAGACGCGGACACCCAGGCCATCGCGCTTGCCCGCGGCATCGACCTCTCCGCCCACCGCGCCCGTCAGCTCACCCCCGAGATCAGCCGCTGGGCCGACATCATCCTGGTGATGGAAAAACACCACCTCGAATACGCCACCCACCTCGACCCCACCGCACGCGGCAAGCTCTTCCTGCTGGGGCACTGGTCCAAGGTCGAAGTCCCCGACCCCTACCGCCTCAGCCAGGACCACCACGCCCTGGCCTGCGACATCATCTGCGCAGCCACCGACGACTGGCTTGCCCGCCTGTAAATCCCGTTGAAAAGCTCGCGGCTGGCGCCGCTCCTACGGCAAACCCAACGCGCGGCGCCATCGACTGGCCCCGATTCCTGGACGCCATGCGAAAATGTCGGTCGAACATCTCTCCATCAGGTGACCGCGCTTGAACGGCCTCAAGGATTTCCTGCACCTCCTGCAGCACTCCTTCCGCAACCTGCTCCCCATCGTCGTCGTCGTCGCCTTCTTCCAGGCCATCGTCTTGCAGACGGTGCCGGATGGCCTGGGGTCGATGGTTGCGGGCCTGCTGGTGGTGGTGGTGGGCGTGGCCCTGTTCCTGCAAGGGCTGGAGCTGGGCATCTTCCCGATCGGCAAGAACCTCTCCAACGCCTTTGCAAAGCGCGGCTCCCTGCCACTGCTGATGGCGTTCGGGTTCGCGCTCGGTTTCTCCGCGGTGATCGCCGAGCCAGCGCTGATCGCCGTCGCCAGCCAGGCCGAAACGATCAGCGCCGGGCGAGTCGACGGATTCACCCTGCGCCTCCTGGTGGCGACATCGGTCGGCGCGGTGGTTGCGCTCGGCGTGGTGCGCACCATCCTCGGCCATTCGCTGCACTGGTACATGATCATCGGCTACCTGCTGGTGGTCACCGTCACCTTCTTTGCGCCCGAGGAAATCGTCGGCCTCGCCTATGACTCGGGCGGGGTCACCACCAATATCGTCACCGTGCCCCTGATCGCCTCGCTCGGCATCGGCCTGGCGGTATCGATCCGCGGCCGCAACGCGCTCGCACACGGCTTTGGCCTGGTCGCGCTGGCGGTGATGGTGCCGATGATCTCGGTGCAGCTCTACGGCATCTTCGTCTACAGCCTCGGCGCCGACCCTGCGCTCGCCGCCGCGCAGCCCGCGGCCGGCATCGCCCAGGCCGCTGCGGCCGCTATTCCCGAGCCCGCCGGCATGCTCGGCGCACTCACCGGCATGCTCGTCGACCTGCTCACCATGTTCCGCGACGTGGCGCCGATCATCGTCGTCATCCTGTTCTTCCAGTACGGCGTGATCCGCAAGCCGATCGCCCACCTGCACAAGGTCGTGGGCGGCTTCGTCATGGTCATCGTCGGCCTCTATGCCTTCGTGATCGGGCTCAAGCTCGGGCTCTTCCCGGTCGGGCGCGCCATGGCGGAACAGCTTGTCGCCCTCGACACCTACACCTGGGTATACCTGTTCGCACTGTCGATCGGCTTTGCCACCACCATGGCCGAGCCCGCGCTGATCGCCATCGGCCAGAAGGCCGAAGAAGCCGGCAAGGGGCGGCTCAACGCCAACCACATCCGCATCCTGGTCGCCATCGGCGTGGCCATCGGCATCACCATCGGCGTGCATCGCATCATCACCGGCGACTCGATCCACTACTACATCATGGGCGGCTACGCCCTGGTCATTGCGCTGACCTGGCTGGCACCCAAGTACATCGTCCCCCTCGCCTTCGACCTCGGCGGCGTCACCACGTCCGAGGTGACCGTACCGCTCGTCACTGCGCTGGGCATCGGGCTGGCCACCAACATCGAGGGGCGCAACGTGCTCATCGACGGCTTCGGCCTCATCGCGTTTGCCTCGATCTTTCCCATCGTAACCGTGATGCTCTATGCTCTTTACGCCGAGCGGTTCAAGCCGACAGGAGAAAAAACGTGAAGTTCTCGGTACTTGTCGCGATCCTCGCCGAGGATCTCGAAGAACAGGCGATCGACATCGCCAAGCGCTCGGGCGCAGGCGGCGTCACACTGCTGGACGGGCGCGGCATCGGCGCCACGGAAAAGAAGACCTTCTTCGGCCTCACCTACGAGGGTAGCCAGTCCGTACTGGTGATGGTGCTCGAGAAGAAGCTCTCGCTCTCCGTGCTCAAGAACCTCAGCCGCGAGCTCGACCTCAAGAACAGCAGCCGTGGCGTGGTGTTCACCATCCCGCTCGAGCACATCGCCGGCATCGACATGCGCCAGATCCAGCAGTTCGAAGAGCACATCAAGCACGACATCTAGGAGCCCCCATGCTGGTCAAGGACATCATGTTGCGCGAAGTGGTGACGGTATCGCCCTTCGCAACCATCCGCGAAGCCATGCGGGTGATGAAGCAGAACAAGGTCAAGTCGCTGGTGGTCGAGAAGCGCGACGCCCATGACGCCTACGGCATCATCACCTACACCAACATCCTCAAGACGATCGTCGCCGAAGAGGGGGACATCGACCTCGTCAATGTCTACGACATCTGCGCAAAGCCAGCGCTGACCATCTCGCGCGAGCTCGACGTCAAGCACGCCGCCCGCCTCATGGTCAATATCGGCGTCCGCCGCCTGCTGGTCACCTCATCCAACGAGCTCGCCGGCATCGTCAC
>NZ_AMXB01000075.1:0-8350 GCF_000310125.2 Thauera sp. 27 | reverse complement strand
GCGCGCGATCGACGATCGCCTCGGGCGCGCCGCTCGGCGTCCCGGCGGCCGGCGCCAGTGCGGGGGCACGGTTGCCCAGCGCCAGCTCAGGCTGTGCCGGCTGCGGCGGGCTGAACGGCAGCCGCAGGTCAGGGCTGCCGTTGGGCAGCGCCGCGAAGAACTCGCCGGCAAGCTGCGCCAGCACCGCGACGTCGGGCAAGCCCGCAGGTGCGCCGCCGAGGGCGGCCACCCCGTCACTTGTAGGTATCGAGTGCGGAGTAGTCATGGTACTTGCCCACTTCAACGTCATCGAGCACCGCCAGCGCGTCGTCGGAATGGACGACCAGCGAGCAGTACAGGGAGATCAGATAGGACGCGATCGCGTTGCGGCTGATGCCCATGAAGCGCACCGACAGCCCCGGACCCTGTTCGCCGGCGACCCCGGGCTGGAACAGGCCGGTCACGCCCTGGCGCTTCTCGCCCACGCGCAGCAGCAGGATCTTGGTCTTGCCGTCCTCGACCGGCACCTTGTCCGAGGGCACCAGCGGGATGCCACGCCAGGTCAGGAACTGCGAGCCGAAAAGCGACACGGTCGGGGGCGGCACGCCGCGGCGGGTGCATTCGCGGCCGAAAGCGGCGATCCCCAGCGGATGGGTGAGGAAGAAGGCGGGCTCCTTCCACACCTTGGTCAGCAGGTCGTCGAGATCGTCCGGGGTCGGTGCGCCGGTAAGCGTCGACAGGCGTTGATCGTCATGGACATTGGCCAGCAGCCCGTAGTCCGGGTTGTTGATCAGCTCGGACTCCTGGCGCTCCTTGACGGTTTCGATCGTCAGGCGGAGCTGCTCCTTGATCTGGTCGTGCGGGCTGCTGTAGAGGTCCGAGATCCGGGTATGAACGTCGAGCACGGTGGTGACTGCGTTCAGGAAGTACTCGCGTGGCTGGTCTTCGTAATCGACGAAGATCTGCGGCAGCTCGCCCTCGCCGTCGCGCTGCGAGCAGCTCACCTTCACGTCCTGCGGGTTTTTGACCTTGTTCAGGCGATAGATGCCGGCCTCGACCGGCAGCCATTGCAGGAAGTGCACCAGCCAGCGCGGCGTGATGGTCGCCAGTTGGGGGACGGTCTTGGTGGCGTTGGCAAGCTGGCGCGCGGCGGTATCGCCGAGCGCGTGATGCACCGTGGTTTCTGCAGCCATGATGGACTCCTTGTCCCTGCGTCGGCAGGGGTTATGAAAAGACGCGTTTGGAAGGATCTGGGCCGGGCGGGCGCCGCCCGACTGCGGGCTGCGGCTAGATGAAGTCGCCGCCGCCCCGAACCGGCCCATGTTGCAGGCTCGCCTGGGTCACGTGACTGCCGGGCGGTACGCTGCGGGTGAGCCACACGTTGCCGCCGATGCTCGAGCCGTGCCCGATGGTGATGCGTCCCAGCACGGTGGCGCCGGCATAGATCACCACGTTGTCCTCGACGATCGGGTGGCGGGCGCCGCCCTTGCTGAGGCTGCCGTCGGCCTCGCTGGCAAAGCTTCGTGCGCCGAGCGTGACCGCCTGGTAGAGCCGGACGTGCTTGCCGAGCACGGCGGTTTCGCCGATGACGACACCGGTGCCATGGTCGATGAAGAAGCCAGCGCCGATCTGCGCGCCAGGGTGGATGTCGATGCCCGTCTGGGAGTGCGCGATCTCCGCCAGGATGCGGGCGACCAGCGGCGCACCTAGTCGGTAGAGGGTGTGGGCAAGGCGATGATGGATCACCGCCACGACGCCCGGATAGCACAGCAGCACTTCGTCCACGCTGCGCGCAGCCGGATCGCCGTCGAAAGCGGCCTGGACATCGGTGTCGAGCAGCGCGCGTAGGCGCGGCAATTCGGCGGCGAAGCGGCGCACGATGTCGTCCGCGCGTGCGACGATGCTGCGCACCTCGCCCGCCTCATGTCGTGCCCGGTAGGCGAGTTCGAGCCGCACCTGGTGCAGGAGGGCGTTGAGCGCGTGGTGGAGCGTATGGCCGACGTAGAAATCCTCGCCTTCATGGCACAGATCGGCCGGGCCGAGCCGCATCGGGAAGAGGCCGCTGCACAGCGCCGCGGCGACGTCCTGCAGCGCATCGCGCGACGGGAACTCGCGTACCCCGAACTCGCATGTGCGTTGCTGGCTTTCCCGCCAGCGTTCGCGCGCCTGGCGCAGTTCGCCGACGATGCGCTCGAGGTCCCATCCGCCGCCAGGGCAGGCCGCGGGCGCAATGGCGCTGAAGTGCGGGCGGCCCGGGGCGTTCATGCCGCAATCCCCGATGCATCGAACAGGCCCTCGAACAGCGCTGAGCTCAGGTAGCGCTCGCCCGAATCCGGCAGGACGACGACGATCGTCTTGCCCTCGTTCTCCGGTTTCCGCGCCAGGCGAGCCGCGACCGCTGCCGCCGCACCGCAGGAGATGCCAGCCAGGATGCCTTCCTCGCGTGCGAGACGGCGCGCGTACTCGATCGCCTCCTCGTTGCTCACCTGCTCAATGCTGTCGACCAGCGACAACTCCAGCACCTGGGGTACGAAGCCGGCGCCGATGCCCTGGATCTTGTGTGGCCCGGGCTTGAGCGGTTCGCCGCTGCGCGCCTGCGTCAGCACCGGGCTGGCCGCGGGCTCGACGGCCACCGTGTGGATGGCTTTGCCCTTGGTGAGCTTGATGAAACGCGACACGCCGGTGATCGTCCCGCCGGTGCCAACGCCCGACACCAGGATGTCGATGGCGCCGTCGGTGTCGTTCCAGATCTCGGGGCCGGTGGTGGCTTCATGAACGGCGGGGTTGGCGGGATTCTTGAATTGCTGCAGCAGCACGTAACGGTCCGGGGCCGACGCGGCGATCTCCTCCGCCTTGGCGATGGCGCCGGCCATGCCCTTGGCGCCTTCGGTCAGTATTAGCTTGGCGCCATAGGCGACCAGCAGCTTGCGGCGCTCGATGCTCATCGTCTCCGGCATCGTCAGCGTCAGTGGAATACCCTTGGCGGCGGCGACGAATGCAAGGGCGATGCCGGTGTTGCCGCTGGTGGGCTCGACCAGTTCCTTGCCCGGCCCGAGCAGGCCACGTGCCTCGGCATCCTTCACCATCGATGCCCCGATACGGCACTTGACCGAATAGGCCGGGTTGCGTCCCTCGATCTTTGCTAGCACCGTCGCCTTCGCGTTGCCGATGATGCGGTTGAGGCGAACTAGCGGCGTGCCACCGATCGAATCGGCGTTATCGTTGAACCAGCGCGACATCTTGATTGACTCCCTTCAGGTCCGGGTGCGATCCGCTTTCAGTCCTGCACCCACGGCAGACCGGCGTGACGCCAGCCGTTGAAGGCTCCGCGGCGCTGGTTCTCGTCCAGATCACCTTCGAAGCCTTCGCTCACATTGAACACGTTCGTCAGCCCTGCTTTCGCTGCCGCTTCTGCTGCCAGCGCCGAGCGTTTGCCGCTGCGGCACAGCAGCAGAAGTGGCCGGCTCTTGCCCCCTTTGACCTCCAGTTCGCGCACGAAGCGAGGATTGCGTGTCAGGGACAAGCCGGTCGCCCACGGGACATGTACCGACTCGGGCACATGGCCGACGAACTTGCGTTCCTCCGCGCTGCGCACATCTACCAGCACGGCCTCTCCTTCCTGAACCAGGCTCCAGGCTTCCTGGGGCGTCACGCTGCCGGCAAAGGGCAAGCCCGCCGCTACGGCTTCGCTGAGCACGCGACATAAGATTGGCGGTTCCCCCGTGGCCTGGTGTGCAAAGGTATGCAGTGCGGATTTCGCGCGTACATCTGAATCTGCAATTTGAAGCATGATTGAATCTCCTCGAAATCACGTCGCAAGGGCTGTCCTCGCCGGAGACCTCAGTAGGGACTGGAGTCCACTGCGGCTGACTGGACCGTTCCGCGCAGGTTGAGGCAGCGTCGAGTCTGATGTCGAAGACGGGCCAGTGCGCTGTTGCGCCCACGCAAGGGTGGCTTTGCGTCGCGTGCAATCCAGCCCAGCGGCAGGTCCGCGGCAAGCTCGCGCAACTCTGCAAGCAATCCGAGCGCCCGAGGCCAAGGGCCGTGCCCGGACTCGGTGTTGATGTGACCAGCGTCGCCGACGTCAATCAGTCTGCTTCCCCAGCGCTCCGCCCATCCGAGCGCCACGTCCGGCCTCAACCAGGGATCCGTGCGGCTGACGACCATGAAGCTGGGGCAGGAGAGGCTGGACTGCGGTAGGAATTGCGCGACCCCGGTGACCCGCTGGGGTTCGGTCCGTAGGCCAAGCAGCTCGAAACGCTCTGGATCCGCAGGTGCGACCAGCAGCAGGCCGGCCACCCTCTGCGGTCGATCTACGGCGGCCACCAGGCTGGCCAAGCATCCGAAGCTGTGCGCTACGATCCATACCGCGCCTGCCGATGCGTCGATTTCACGCCGCACCTCACCCGCCCAGCGTGCAAGGAGCGGCGCATCCCAGTCGATCCCGGTGACGCGGCGTGTGTCTGGCAACTCGCTTTCGAGCCAGGTCTGCCAGTGGCCCGCGCCGCTTCCGCGGTAGCCGGGGACGATCAACACGGTCTGATGCACACTGACCTCAAAGCGTGGCGATCGATACTTCGGTGGACTTCACCAGCGCGACTACCTCGGAGCCGGGTTTGAGCCCGAGCTCGTCGACCGAGCGCGTGGTGATGACCGAGGTGACGATCCCAGAGGTGGTCTCGACATCGACCTCGCTAACGACGTCACCGCGAATGATCTCCTTCACCCGACCACGGAACTGGTTGCGGACGTTGATTGCCTGGATGGTCATGTATGCGCTCCTTGCCTTACTTGGCGTAGATCTGGTCGAAGGTGCCGCCGTCCGAGAAGTGTTTCTTCTGCGCCGCCTGCCAGCCGCCCAGGTCCTCGATGGTGATGAAGTTCACCTTGGGGAAGCGGGCGACGTGCTCGGGGTCGGCGAGCTCGGGCTTGACCGGACGGTAGTAGTGCTTGGCGGCGAGCTTCTGGCCCACCGGCGAGTACAGGTATTCGAGGTAGGCCTCGGCGACCTTGCGCGTGCCGCGTTTGTCGACGATGGCGTCGACCACGGCGACCGGCGGCTCGGCCAGGATCGACACCGAGGGCACGACGATCTCGAACTTGTCCGGCCCCAGCTCGTTGATCGACAGGAAGGCCTCGTTCTCCCAGGCCAGCAGCACGTCGCCCAGGCCGCGCTGGACGAAGCTGTTGGTGGCGCCGCGCGCAGCGGGGTCGAGCACCGGCACGTGCTTGAGCAGCTCGGTCACGTACTCGCGCGCCTTGTCCTCGCTGCCGTATTTCTGCAGTGCATAGCCCCAGGCCGCCAGGTAGTTCCAGCGCGCGCCGCCCGAGGTCTTCGGGTTCGGGGTGATGACCTCGACGCCCGGCTTGATCAGGTCGTCCCAGTCCTGGATGCCTTTCGGGTTGCCCTTGCGCACCAGGAAGACGATGGTCGAGGTGTAGGGCGAGGCATTGTGCGGCAGGCGCTTCTGCCAGTCGGGCGCGAGCTTGCCCGCATGTTCGACGATGGCGTCGATGTCGTAGGCCAGCGCCAGCGTGACCACGTCGGCGTCGAGGCCGTCGATCACCGAGCGCGCCTGCTTGCCCGAGCCGCCGTGCGACTGGCGCACCGTCACCGTCTCGCCGGTCTGGGCCTGCCAGTGCTTGGCAAACTCGGGGTTGAATTCCTGGTAGAGCTCGCGTGTCGGGTCGTAGGACACGTTGAGCAAGGTGGTCTGCGCCTGGGCGCCGCCAACGAGGCCACTGGAAAGGCCGGTGGCAAGTGCGAGGGCGAGCAGGCTGCGTCGGATCGGGCTGAACTTCATGGTCGGGCTCCTTGTTTGGGTGTCGGTGATGGACGAAATCTATCTGTCCGCCCTGGCGACCTGAACCAAGAAAAAACGCATTGCTTATTCAAGTCCGAGCACGCTTGCCTACAGCCCGCCGCCGTGGTTGATCACCCGCGTGGGAGCGGCGCGAGCCGCGAGGGGTTGAAGGCGATGGCGATGGGGTACTGCCCGAGAAACTCGCGGCTTGCGTCGCTCCTACAGCACCCCGCCGCGGTTGATCACCCGCGTGGGAGCGGCGCGAGCCGCGAGGGGTTGAAGGCGATGGCGATGGGGTACTGCCCGAGAAACTCGCGACTTGCGTCGCTCCTACAGCCCGCCGCCGTGGTTGATCACCCGCGTGGGAGCGGCACGAGCCGCGAGGGGTTGAAGGCGATGGCGATGGGGTGTTGCCCGAGAAGCTCGCGACTTGCGTCGCTCCTACAGCCCGCCGCCGCGGTTGATCACCCGCGTGGGAGCGGCGCGAGCCGCGAGGGGGTGAAGGCGATGGCGATGGGGTACTGCCCGAGAGGCTCGCGACCTGCGTCGCTCCTACAGTGCGCCGCCGCGGTTGATCACCTGCGTGGGAGCGGCGCGAGCCGCGAGGGGTTGAAGGCGGTGGCGATGGGGTACTGCCCGAGAAACTCGCGACTTGCGTCGCTCCTGCGGTACCCCGCCGTGCCGCCCTCCGTTACCATCGCCGCCATGTCCGCCGCTCCCGAACTCGACGTCTTCCATTGCCCGCTCGACGGCGTCCGCCTGGTCGAGGCCTCGGCCGGTACAGGCAAGACCTGGAACATCTGCGGTCTCTACCTGCGCCTGCTACTCGAACGCGGGCTGGGGGTGGAGTCGCTGCTGGTGGTCACCTTCACCAAGGCCGCCACTGCCGAGCTGTCGGGGCGCATCCGCGACCGCCTCGCCGAGACCCTGCGCGTGCTCGACGGCACCGCCCCAGGCGGCGACCCCTTCGTGCCGCGCCTGATCGAGACGGTGCAGGCGCGCGGCGTCGACACCGCACTGATGCGCCTGCGCCTGCGCCATGCGCTGCAGGTCTTCGACGAGGCGTCGATCTTCACTATCCACGGCTTCTGCCAGCGTGCGCTCGCCGATACGCCCTTCGCTGCCGGCCTGCCCTATGCGCTCGAGCTGGTCGAGGACGACGACGCGCTGCGCCTGGAGGTGGTGCGCGACTTCTGGCGGCGCGAGTTCGCCGGCGGTGCGCTGCCCGCGGCGCTCGCCGCCCACCTGCTGGCACGCCGGGACAGCCCCGAGGCGTGGGCGGACGTCCTCGGCCGCCACATGGCGCGCCCGCTCGCGCGCGTGCTGTGGGACGAGGCCGCGCACGCGGCTGAGGATGCCCGTTGTGCCGCTGCCGTTGATGCCGCGCAGGTGCGCCTGGATGCGGCCTGGGCCGCGGCGCGTGCGCTGGCCGGCGAGCGCGAGTCCGCGGTCGAGCACGTGCTGGCCAGCCTCGAGCACCTCAACGCCACCAGCTACAAGGCCGATGCGGTGGCGCGCGCGGGCGCCGAGTGGGCGCACTGGCTGGGCGCGCACGACGTCTCCGCGCCGCTGCCAAAGGACCACAAGCTCGCCCTGCTTGCCGCCGACACCTTGCTCGCGCGCAGCAAGAAGGATGCCCTCAAGCGTGGCCTGGCGCCGCCTGCCCACCCCTTCTTCGATGCCGCCGCCGAGCTGCTCGCCGCCCGTGCAGAGGCCGAAGCCCTGCTCGACGGCTTGCGCGCGGGCCTGCTGCGGCGCTGCATCGAGTCGGGGGCGGAAGCACTGCGCCGGCGCAAGCGCGACGAGCGCCAGATTGCCTTCGACGACATCCTGTGGAATGCCCACCAGGCCTTGCACGGTGGCGCCCAGCCCTGGCTTGCGGCGGCGCTGCATGCGCGTTATCCGGTGGCGCTGATCGACGAATTCCAGGACACCGACCCGCTGCAGTTCGGCATCTTCGACCGCATCTACCGCGCCGAGGGTCGTCACGGCACGCTGTTCCTGGTCGGCGACCCCAAGCAGGCGATCTACAGCTTCCGCAGCGCCGACCTGTTTACCTACCTGATGGCGCGCGAGCGTGCCGATGCGCGCTACACCCTGGCCCACAACCAGCGCTCGGCGCCCGCACTGATCGAGGCCTGCAACCGCCTGTTCGGTGCCAATCCGGCCGTGTTCATGATGACCGGGCTGGATTACGTGCAGGTCGGCGCCGGCAGCCGGCCGCGCACGCCGCTGGTCGACGACACCGAGGCCGGGGAGGGCGGCGCAGCACCGGGCGACCCCGGACCACCGCTGCGGCTGTGGCGGATCCCGCGCGACGAGACGCTGGCGACGGCCGGGGGTGAAGAGGGCGAACAGAGCGACGGCGGTGATGGGCAGGCCGGCGGTGACGGCGCTCTGGATGCGAGCGGCGGCGTGCGCCTGGCGCGTGCCGAGGCCTTGCGCCGTGCTGCACGTGCGAGCGCGGCCGAGATCGCCCGCCTGATCGCAGCTGGTGCGGCCGGGCGCATCCGCATCGGCGAGCGCCCGCTCGCGCCAGCCGACATCGCTGAGGTAGGCATCGACCA
>NZ_AMXB01000074.1:0-9316 GCF_000310125.2 Thauera sp. 27 | reverse complement strand
GGGGTGGTTCCGGTTCGCGGACCACCGGCTTGGGCGGCTCTGGAGGCGGCTCGACGGGCAAGACCTCTGGGGCTGGTACGGGCTCGGGCGCAGGAGCGGGCGCCGGCGGCGTCTCCGCGGCCGGCTTCGGCAAGGGGTCGCCGGCGATCAGCGACACCTGGATCGGGACGACCTCGGGGGGAATCACCGGGTCCTGCGACAGATAGGCCAGCGCCGCAAGGCCGCCGAGGTGAAGCCCCGTGATGAGCGTGGCCAGCGCGAGGCGCCCAGGCGCGCCTACCGAAGTTGGCTGGATGCGTCGTCCCACTGCCCGCGTTGCCAGAACGGACTGAGGCTGTGCTGGCGTGTCGAAGTCTGGCACTGGGGATAGGTGCGGAAAGGGCGCGGCGTGAGCGGCAGAAGGCATCGTCAGGGGCAGTTGAATGCCCCTGGACGGGGCTGCGGTGGGTCAGGATGCGGCTGGCTTCATCTGCGACTGCAGGTAGTTCTGCAGGCCGACGCTGTCGACGAGGCCGAGCTGGGTCTCGAGGTAGTCGATATGCTCCTCGGTGTCTTCGAGAATGTGCTCGAACAACTCCCGCGAGATGTAGTCCTTACAGGACTCGCAGTAGGCAATTGCTTCGATCAGGTTCTCGCGCCCTGCCAGTTCGAGCTTGAGGTCGCCCTGCATGCACTCGGGCACGTTCTCGCCGATCAGGAGCTTGTTGAGGTTCTGCAGGTTGGGCAGGCCCTCGAGGAAGAGCACGCGTTCGATCAGCATGTCGGCGTGCTTCATCTCCTCGATCGACTCGTCGTACTCGTGCTTGCCGAGGCGGTCGAAGCCCCAGTTCTTGTACATGCGCGCATGCAGGAAGTACTGGTTGATGGCGGTAAGCTCGATGGTGAGCTGCTTGTTGAGGTACTGGATGACTTTCTTGTCGCCTTTCATGCTGCGGCCTCCAGGGCAAATTGGTTGGGGTGCAGCGTTTGCCTTGCTGTGGCCAGCGTCTCGTTCCCGGCTTGACAGTCGATTGCCGCACGCAGGCAGCTATGGGCATGACGTGCGCAGGTCGCGCATTCGGTCGTCACACCCAACTCCGCCCGCAGATCCCGCAGCCGGCGCGCACCCGCGCGTGCGGCCTGTTCGATCTGGCGTTCGGTGACCCCAAGGCAAACGCATACGTACATAGTTTAGCCTCCCAGCCGCATTTTGCCCTTGAGGGCGGTGATATTCATTTGGTGAGAATCAACTTTCCGCTGCGCGTGGCGCGCAGGAAGTACCGGCATCCCTCGTGCTCGATCTCGAGCGTGCTCCGCCCCTCGAACAATTGCTCGCTCCGGATGGCTGCATCCTGGCCCTGGCGCTGTGGCAGGGTCTCACCGGCGGTCTCTTGCCCCGTGGAGGGCCGGGGATGGGCGCAGTTATTGGGCAGCATTTGTAAGAGTCTGGCGAATAATAATGATTCGCATTAGATCACATGCCTACCCAAGGGTCAATCGCCGGCTGCACGGATGCGCAGCCGGCCGGCAACTTTCATTCGAGGCTGAACAGGATCAGGAGGCCGGGGTCGTTCGCGGCGGTACGCGGCAGGTAGGCAATGCTGCCCTGGGATTCGAGAACGAGGCGACTGGCCTCATCGACGCTCGATGCCTCGCGCGGGGGCTGGGCGCGGCCGGTAAATACCAGTCGCGACCAGTAGGCGCGGATCTGGCTGGGGTTCTTCCGCGTGAGCCGTTGGTAGAACGCATCCCGAACTGGTCCGGCAGGCAGGTCAATGAGCATCACCCCTTGGCCGTCGAACAGGTTGCTGCGGCGGCCCAGGTAGAGCTGCTCCGTGGTGCCGCGATCGAGGGTGGTCAGCCCACCGCGTGCGGCGGTCACGACCACGATCTCTTCGGCCTTGGCGCCTGCCGGCCACAGCACCGTCAGCGCGAGCAGCAGCCACGTCGTGCACAGCGCGAGGGTGGGCGTGCGCTCAGAAGACCACATCGACGGACACGCTCAGCAGGTTGATGGCGCGGTTGTCCAGTCCGCGTGCGAAGGGGTCGCCGCGGGCGATGAAGGTGCCGTGGGCTCCGCGCTCGGTGCGCACGTGGGTGAGTTCGGTCTTGAGCGCGGCTGCGCTGGCGAAATCCCAGCGCACGCCAACGGTCAGGCTGCGTTGCGACTGGTTGCGCGAGCGGTTGAATGCCGATACGAGGGCGCCAAGGCCGGGGTCGGCTGTTGCCAGGCGGACGGCCGGTTCGTCCTGCCATTGCCGTGCGAGGACGAGGTAAGGCGTGAATGCACCGCTGCGTCTGCCCAGCGAGGCGTAGGCGCCGCGTGCGCTGCTGGTAAAGGCGTCGGCGGTGTTGCGTGCCAGTTCGGCGCTGAACAGCCAACGTCCGTCGTCCCATTGCAGTCCGATCGAACTGAAGCTGGCGCGCGCGTCGTCGCCGCTGAGCAGGCTGCGCAGTTCGCCCGGAAGCGCCGCGACACGGGCCGAGCTACGCTGAACGGAAAGCTCCGCGATTGCATGACCAGCGCTGATGCTGAACTCGCCGGCCTCCATGGTCACGCTCAGCCCGACCAGATTGTCCAGCGTCGCACGTCCGCCGCCGATCACCGGAATGCGGCTGCGTCCGGCGTAGGGGTGCAGTTCGAGGTGGGCTGGTCCGACCGGTGTGCGGTATAGCAGGTCGATGCCATCGATGTCGCTGAAGGGGTTCAGGCCATAGACCTCGACCGGCGGTCGCACCCATGGGTGGCTGTAGTTGAGGTCTGCCGAGTCGGACAGCATGAAGAACGGGCTGCGTAGCCGGCCGGCGCGCACGCTGAGCGCGGGGGTGAGGGCATGGCTGATGAAGGCCAGTGCCGGTCGCGGAGTATGGTCGCCACGCTGGGTTTCGCGGGTGATCAACTGCAGGACTGCCGCGCTGCGCTCGCCGAAGCGCCCGTTCAGCTGCAGGCCGAGCACCGAGTCCGGCCCGGCATCGACTCGATTGCCGCCGGGCGCGTCGATGCCGATGCGGGCGAACTGGAGCGCGTGCGAGCTGGTATACACCGCACCGGCGGTGGCAAAGCCCGAAAACTGCCAGTCCACGCCGGTCTCGGCGGCTGCCGGCAGAGCCACGACGGCAAGTGCTGCCAGCAAGGATCTGATCATTGAACGTACTCTCCGGTAGTACGGCGCAGGCTGGCAAAGGTCGCGTCCCGGTCCAGCGGTCGCGAGAACAGGTAGCCCTGGCCGAAGTCGCAGCCCATCTCACGCAGGATCTCGAGTTGCGCTTCTTCTTCTATGCATTCTGCCACCACCGTCATGCCGAGGTCGTGGGCGAGTTCGATGCTGTGGCGCACGATGGCACGCAGCCTTTCGTCATGGGTGATGGAGCGCACGAAGGAGCCGTCCAGCTTGACCTGGTTGCAGGGCATGGTGTGGAGGTAGCTCAGTGCGGAGTAGCCGGTACCGAAGTCGTCGATGAGGATGTCGATGCCGGCCTCGCGCAGGGCATGGAGGTTGCGTAGCGCGGGGCCTTCAGGGCTGGCGAGCAGGCTCTCGGTCACCTCGAAGCGGATGAGACGGCGAGGCACGCCGCAGCGTTCGATGGCGGAGAGCAGCTCCTCGGCCAGTTGTGCGCGCGCGAGCTGGCGGGCGGAGAGGTTGACGCTCACGCGCAGGGGGGTCGGATCGGCGAGTTGGCTGCGCCAGGCACGCAGGTCGCGGCAGCTCGTCTCGAGTACCGTCATGCCCAGGTCGTGGATCAGGTCGAGGGTCTCGGCCAATGGAATGAACTCTGCCGGTGACAGCAGGCCGAGCGTGGGGTGGGGCCAGCGCACAAGGGCTTCGAAGCTGCTCGTCTGTCGTGTGCTCAGGTCGACGATCGGCTGGTAGTAGACCTCGAGGCCGCCGTGGGCGAGGGCAGTGCGCAGTTCTGCCTCCACCTTGAGGGCACGCAGCGCCTGGGCATGCATGGATGGCTGGAAGAACTCGATGGCGGCGCTTTCGCTGCGGCGCGCCTTGTGCAAGGCGTTGTCGGCATCGCGCAGCAGCGACTCGGCGTCCTCGCGCTCGCCATCGCTCAGTGCCACGCCCACCCGGCACCGCGGATGCAGCAGCGACTCGGCGCTGCTGGGCGCAAAGGGGGGCAGGGCGACGAGCTCCTCGCAGATGCGCAAGGCTTCGAGCGAGTCGTCCAGGCCGTTGAGCAGAACGGCGAACTGATCGCCGCCGACGCGCGCCGAAACGTCGCCGTCACGCATCAGCGAGCCGACGTGGCGGGCGACGCTGCGCAGGAGTTCGTCGCCAACCGCATGGCCATAGCTGTCATTGACCAGGCTGAAGCGCTCGAGGTTGATCGTCAGTACCGCGACCAGCTTGCCGTGGCCGCGCCGGCGTTGCGCCAGCGCACGATTTACATGCTCGATGAACATCGCGCGGTTGGGCAGCCCGGTGAGCCCGTCGTGGAGTGCGTCATGCACGAGCTGTTGCTCGGCGCGCTTGCGCAGGTTGATGTCGCCCAGCGAGCCAGCCATACGGATCGCACGGCCATCCTCGTCGCGGCTGGCGACGCCGCGCATCAGCACCCAGTGCGCCTCGCCATTGGGCGGCACCACCCGGTGCTCGAACATGAACTGGGCGCTCTCGCCCTTCAGGTGCGCGATCAGGCGCTGGCGATAGCCGGGCAGGTCCTGGGGGTGGATGTAGTCGAGCAGCGCCTGCGGGGCGCTTTGCAGTGCCCCAGGTGCCAGGCCGAGGATCTGGCAGAAGCGGTCGGAATAGTAGGCCGTTCCGGCGCTGATGTCCCAGTCCCACAGGCCATCGTTTGCGCCGTGCAGCGCCATTGCATAGCGCGCCTCGCTGCTGCGCAGGCTCTCGGCCGTCTGCTGCAGTTCATGCACACGCTGCTGCAGCGTTGCCGCCATGATGTTGAAGTGCCGCGCGATCACCGCGAACTCGTCATGGCCACGGGTGGAGACGCGGTGCTCGAGGTGGCCGTCGGCAATGGCCTTGCTACCTTCGAGCAGGCGGCGCAGGTTGCGAGTCAGCAGGAAGCCAATCGAGGACAGCAGCACGAAAGTGAGCGCGATTTCGGCCAGTGCGATGGCGAGGCCTTGCTCCATGATCGCCCTGCGTGCGGCCGCCAGGACCGAGACCGATACCCCGAACTGCAGCAAGCCGACCTCGTTCCTTGCCAGCAGCAGCGGGCGCCGCACATGAACCAGCTCGCTGCCGGTGAGTGCCTCGACGAAGCTCTGGCGGGTGGTGCTAGGCTCTGGCAACGGTGCGTCGGTGCCCGAGCCGGCGCTGACCAGCGGGCGCATGTCGGCGCCGACGATGCGCACATAGACCAGGCCCTGCTCGGCGCCTTCGAGCAGTTCGCCGAGCACGTCCTGCAGGGCGTCCAGGCGTTCGCGCTCGCTGTAGGCGGTGATCATCGCGTGCAGCATGCTCGCGTTCTGCTCGATCGTGGTGTCGAGGCTGGCGGACACGGCGTTGTTCATCAGTCGTACGCTGTTGGCCAGCAGCAGACTGAGCAGCAACACCTGGACCACGGTGCTGGCGAGCAGAAGGCGGATGCGGATCGAGGTTGGGCGCAGGGGCAGGAGCATGGTATCGGTCGGCACGGCGCGCGGCTCAGCGCCGTGCCAGTCGCCTCACTGCTGAAGAAGCGTCGATGCGGCCTTCGCGTTCGAAGTCCTCCAGGTTGGCCTCGATGCTGTCCGGGTCGTAAAGATAGTTGACCATCACCCCCCAGGACTGCCGCAGGCCTTTGGTCGATGTATCCGCGAGCCAGTTCAGGCGCTCGACGCGTGCGCCGTTGCCGAGATGGAAGCGAGCGACCGAATCGACCGGCCTGTCGCCGCGCCGGGCCTCGAGCAGGTAGCGCGCGGTCAGGCGCAGCAGGGGGTCGCGCAGGGCATCGGCAAGCGCGGGGTCGCCACTCCAGCTGCTGTCTCCACCCAGCAGGCCGGCCAGCGGTGCAGCGTCGAGGTCGGCCAGGCCGAGTGTCCGCAGACGTTTCCAGTCGGCTGGGGTGATCGCTTCGGCGAGTTCTTCCGGATTGCGCTCAGCCCAGCGCACCAGCCCCGGGATGGGCGACAGGGTGGCAAAGGTGCGCAGGCGCGGGAAGTCGCGCTTAAGGTCATCGACGACGCGCTTGAGCAGGAAGTTGCCGAAGCTCACCCCGCGCAGCCCCGCCTGGGTGGCGCTGATCGAATAGAAGATGGCGGTCGTCGCCTTGCCTACGTCGGCCAGCGGCGCCTCGATGTCGAGCAGGCGCTGGACATCGTCCGCCATGTTCTCGAGTAGCGCGACCTGGACGAAGATCAGCGGCTCCAGTGGCATGCGCGGGTGGAAGAACGCGTAGCAGCGGCGGTCGGAATCCAGCCGGTTCTTCAGGTCATCCCAAGAGCGGATCTCATGCACCGCCTCGTACTGCACGAGCTTTTCGAGCAGGGCTGCAGGCGAACCCCAGGTGATGCGCTGCAGTTCGAGGAAGCCGACGTCGAACCACGCCGTCAAGCGGGCTTCGAGCTCGCGGTCGAGCGGCTTGAGCAGCGGGTCCTCGGGTAGAAAACGCAGCAGATCAGCGCGCAGGTCCACCAGGAACTTCACTCCCTGGGGGATTGCGTTGAACTGGGTCAGAATGCGCAGCCGGCGCGAGCGCATCGCAGTGCGCAGCCGCGCCTCGGCATCCCACTGCGCCGGTGTGCCCACCGCGTGCTGATAGTCCTCGTGGGCAAGTGCCACCTGTTCCGGGTCGGGGCCGAACTCGTGCGCGATCAGCTTGAGAAAGGCGTGGCGCCCTGCATCGTCAAGGCGCAGGTAAGTCTCCGCCAGTCGCGCCGCGCGTTGGCGGGTAGACACCTCGCCTCCGCGCCCTTCCGCACACTCCTGCAGTTGCGTACGGATGCTGTCCAGATCGTCCGCCTCCGGCATCTTGCCGAAATGTGCGGCACTTACCACCAGCTCGCGCACCCTGGAGAGGCTGCGCGAAACGAGTCCCGAAGCTGACATGTTCTCCTCCTGATCCTGCCCTGGTCCGGCACTGGCGGCGCCCAGGCACTGTCCATGCGGATTGATTTAGGTCGATCTTATCGTGTCGGTTGACGATAGCATTAGCCCGAATCGGGCAGTGCGTGACATTTTTACTGTTTTCAACTTGCGCATGCAGTGGTGCTATGACATCTTCCGGGCAGTCTTCTTCCCCGAGTCTGCAATAACGTGCTGCTTGCCGCCGCCATGCGCCCCCAAGAATCCCGCCTGAGAGTGCTGCTCGTCGCGCCCGATGCGCCGCAGGCCGACACCGCGCTGGCGCTCGGTGCGGCCCTGGCGGAAGCAGGCGTAGACGTCGTTGGTCACACTGCGAGCGAGAGCCTCGCCCTGGGCCTGTACTTCGAACGTCATCCCGACGTGGTGGTTCTCGATTCGAGCGTCGCACCGCAGGAGCCCGCACGTCTCGTCGGCCTGCTCAAGCGTGTTGCCCCGGGCAGTTACATCGTCGTTGCCGTGCCGGCTGCAGACTCCATGCCGGCGCGCGCGGCGCGCGCGCTCGGCGCCGACGCCGTCAGCCTCGTCGCCGACCTGCCCGAACTGCTCGCGGGGCTTGCCGACGCCAAGGCGGCCTGAGCAGCCGGGGCAGTCCCGGCTGCTTCAGCGTGGCGCCGGTGCGGCGGTGCGCGTCAGTACCAGCAGGGCCAGGCCGACCACCACCATCGGCACACACAACCACTGCGCGGTCGATAGGCCCAGAGACAAGGTGCCGAAGATGCCGGGGTCGGGCGTACGGAAGAACTCGGCCAGGAAGCGCAGGCTGCCGTAGCCGATCAGGAACACGGCTGACACCGCGCGCAGCGGCCGCGGGCTGGCCGCGTACAGCCACAGGATGACGAACAGCAGCAGGCCTTCACCCGCCGCCTGGTAGAGCTGTGAGGGGTGGCGCGGTGCCGCGTCCACCCAGGGGAAGACCATCGCCCAGGGCAGCTCTGAACTTGCCGGGCGACCCCATAGCTCACCATTGATGAAATTGCCGATGCGCCCTGCCGCCAGCCCGGTCGGCACCAGCGGTGCGATGAAGTCGGTGACCTGCCAGAAGCCCTTGCCGTGCTTGCGGCCATACAGCCACATCGCCACCAGCACGCCGAGGAAGCCACCGTGAAAGCTCATTCCGCCCTTCCACACCGCGAGGATTTCACCCGGGTGCTGCAGGTAGTAGCCGGGCTGGAAGAACAGCACCTCGCCCAGGCGTCCGCCCACGATCACGCCGATCACGCCGTACAGCAACAGATCGTCGATCATCTGCGCGTTCCAGCCCAGCTCAGGCCTGCGGCGTGCATGCAGGCGACCGAGGACGACGAAGAGCACGAAAGCGATCAGGTACATCAGGCCGTACCAGCGCACCGAGAGTGGGCCCAGCGAAAAGGCGATCGGATCGAATTGCGGATGGACGAGCATGGGTCTGATGGGCGCAATAAGCGTGGCGCACACGTTGAGCCGGCCTGCCAGTGGCTCGTCCTGCGCGCCGTTTGTGGGTCAGGTGGTCAGTCGAACTGCTTGCGGAACTCGGCAAACTCGCTGCGCAGGGCTTCGAGCTCTTCCCGCAGACGGCGGACCTCGTCCTCGAGTTCCCCGATTCGTCCGCGCGCACTGCCCGCCGCTGTGCCCAGGGACTGCGCCTCGGCCATCTCCTGAACCGCCGCGTCGCCGCCGAGCAGATGCACGTGGCGGGTCTCCTTGGTGCCGGGCGCGCGGGGCAGGGCGGCGACGAGCGGCGGATATTTGTCGGCCAGGTGTTCCAGCACCGCTTCCACCGCTGCAACGTCGTCGAAACGGTGCAGGCGCTCGCAGCGCTGGCGCAACTCGCCTGCAGTCTGTGCGCCGCGCAGCAGCAGGATCGCCAGTACCGCCTGCTCGGCTGGCGGCAGCGAGTGGCGCAGGCGCACCAGGTGCTCGTACTTGGGCACGCGCGCGCTTGCCTGGTCGCGCTTGGACACCAGGCGCCGGGCCATCAGGCTGTCGATCGCATCCTGTACCTCCGCTTCGCTCAGGCTCATCACCGGCTCGCGCGCGGTGAGCTGATTGCAGCCGGTCGTGACGGCGTTGATCGACAGCGGATATGCGTCGGGGGTGATGAAGGACTTTTCGATCAACACCCCGAGCACACGGATCTCGGCCGGGGTGAGGTCGAAGCCGGCTTCCGGTTGTGTTTCGGTGGCGGGGTTCGCATCCTGCATGGGGCCTCCTGGCGGTGACGAGACCGGGATGATACGCCAGCCCGCACACCTCCGACGTCTCGCGGCTCGCGCCGCTCCAACAGGAGGGCGCCGCGGTGTCCGTTCCCGCCGTAGGAGCGGAGC
>NZ_AMXB01000073.1:0-9765 GCF_000310125.2 Thauera sp. 27 | reverse complement strand
AGCGCGTCTCGCAGGCCGCGGCGGCGGCCGACCCGGCGCTGGCCGCGCTGCTGGGGCTGTGCCGCCGGCTGGCGATCCTGCCTGCCGAGGCGCCGGTCGAGGCCGGTGCGGCGCGCGCACCCGTGCCGATTGCTGCGGGGACGCTCGCAGGCGCGCTCTTCGACCCCGACTGCAGCGGCAGCGTGGTGGCCAACCTGCGCGTGGTGCTGGGACTGGCGGCGCAGGTGCGCGACCGGCTCTCGCCCGATAGCTGGCGCATCTACAACCGTCTGTCGGACTTTGCTGCCGCGCCCGCGCAGGCGCTCGCCCTGGGTGACGCGCTGCATCGCCTGGATGAGTCGCTGCTGTCGCTGGTGACGCTGTCGGGCTTCGTCATCGAGAGCATGCCGCGCGACGCCGGCTGGCGCTTCCTGTCGATCGGCCGGCGTATCGAGCGCCTGCAGTTTCTGGCCGCCGCCTTGTCGGCGCTGCTGACGGCACCCAGTGCCGAGGCCCTGCAGGCGCTGCTCGCGGTGACCGACGGCGACTTGCGCTACCGCAGCCGCCATGCGCGCGGGCTGGCGCCGCTGCCGGTGGCCGAACTGGTGATGCTCGATGCGGACAACCCGCGTGCGTTGCGCTACCAGCTCGAGTCGCTGGTCGAGCACCTGCGCCTGCTGCCCGAGGGCGATGTGCTGGCCGAGCCGCTGACGCAGCAGCTGGAAACGCTGCAGGCCTTGTCGCTGTGCGATTGCCTGATCGTCGACGCGGCCGGGCGTGCCGCAGGCGGCGCTGCCGAACACGCGCGCTGTGCCGACCTGCACGACTTCCTCGCCCAGACCTGGGCATGTGGCAATCGTCTGGCGGATGCGCTGTCGCACCGCTACTTCACCCATCTCGACGCCCGTAGCCGGGCGACGGCCTCGTCCTGAAGCGGTGGCCTGCGATGCCCGAGTTCGAGATCCGCCATGACACCATCTACCGCTACGACAGTCTGGTCACGC
Source organism: Thauera sp. 27 (assembly GCF_000310125.2). Taxonomy (NCBI): domain Bacteria; kingdom Pseudomonadati; phylum Pseudomonadota; class Betaproteobacteria; order Rhodocyclales; family Zoogloeaceae; genus Thauera; species Thauera sp. 27. The sequence continues at coordinate 8,782 of NZ_AMXB01000073.1, read as the reverse complement.
TGTCGCAGCACATTGCCCACCTGCATCCACGCGAGCTCGCCTACCAGCGCTGCCTGGCGCACACGCTGGAGCTGTCTCCCGCCCCCGCTCAGCGCAGCGCTGCCGTCGATTTCTTCGGCAATCCGGTAACGCGTTTCGCGCTCGACACGCCGCACGACCGGCTGCTTGTGCGGGCTCACAGCCGCGTCCGCGTCGGCGTTCGCGACTGGCCGGCCGCGGGCAGCGGACCGAGCTGGGAGGACGCACGCGACCACCTTCGCGATGGGCTGTCCGGCCATGCACCCCTCCAGCCCGAGGCGCGCGACGCCGGGCAGTATCGCTTCGCCTCGCCCTATGTGGCGCTGGGCGACGAGGCTGCTGCCTATGCAGGCTATGCGACGCGCTGCTTCACGCCGGGGCGCGCGCTGGTGGACGCGCTGCTGGCCTTGTGCGTGCGCATCCATGCCGATTTCCGCTTCGACGCCTCTGCCACCAGCGTGGCCACGCCGGTGGCAGAGGTCTTCGCCAAGCGGCGCGGGGTATGCCAGGACTTCTCCCATCTGATGATCGCCTGCCTGCGGGCGCTCGGCCTGGCGGCGCGCTATGTCTCGGGCTACCTGCTGACCCAGCCGCCGCCGGGGCAGCCGCGACTGGTGGGCGCCGACGCCTCGCATGCCTGGGTGGCTGTGTGGTGTCCCGGCCTGGGCTGGATTGAGGTCGACCCGACCAATGACCTGCAGCCGGGTGCGGATCACATCACCCTGGCCTGGGGGCGCGACTATGGCGACGTGGCGCCGCTGCGGGGGGTGATCCTGGGCGGGGGGGGGCACAGTGTCGAGGTTGCGGTGACGGTGACACCGAGCGATGAGGGTGTGCGCGCACCAAATTGATGCACGCTCAGCGCATCCTGGTGCGCACCAAGCCAGTGCACTCCTGCTCGTGAGCCCGCAGAGCGCGCAACTGCGCGCCTGGAGTGCATGGCACGCTTCATGCTGAATGCTCGCTCAAGGGAGTCCAACCATGAGCGCAGACAGCACAATGACAGCCGCCAGACCTTTTGACGAAATGCATGCTGCCGACGGTACGGTGCGGGCGCATTACGGCCCGTACGCCGATTGGCTGGAGCAGATGCCACGCGAGAACATTGCGCGCAAGCGCAAGGAAGCCGACATCGCCTTTCACCGTGTCGGCATCACCTTCAACGTCTATGGCGAGGGCGGTGGCAAGGAGCGGCTGATCCCCTTCGATCTGTTGCCGCGCATCATCCCCGGCGACGAGTGGAGCGCCCTCGAGACCGGCCTGCGCCAGCGCGTGCGCGCACTCAATGCCTTCCTCGCCGACATCTACCATGGCCAGGAAATCCTGCGCGCGGGCCGCTTGCCGGCCGAGCAGGTGCTCAACAATGCCCAGTTCCGCCCCGAGATGAAGGGGGTGGAAGTGCCCGGAGGGCTGTACGCGATGATCGCCGGCATCGACCTGGTGCGTGCAGCGGGGGCGGACGGCAAGGGCGAGTACTACGTGCTCGAGGACAACCTGCGCGTGCCCTCGGGGGTGAGCTACCTGCTCGAGAACCGCAAGATGATGATGCGGCTCTTCCCCGACCTGTTCTCGCGCTACAACGTGCAGCCGGTCGAGCACTACCCCGACCTGCTGCTCGAGACCCTGCGCGCGGTGGCGCCCGCGGGTGTGCTCGACCCCACGGCCGTGCTGCTGACGCCGGGTGCCTTCAACAGCGCTTACTTCGAGCACAGCTTCCTCGCCCAGCAAATGGGGGTGGAGCTGGTCGAGGGCCAGGACCTGTTCGTCAAGGACGACACCGTATTCATGCGTACCACCCAGGGGCCGCGGCGGGTGGATGTGATCTACCGCCGGCTCGACGACGACTTCCTCGACCCCGAGGTGTTCCGCCCCGATTCCATGCTCGGCGTGCCCGGCCTGATGTCGGCCTACCGCGCCGGGCGAGTGACCCTTGCCAATGCCGTGGGCACCGGCGTGGCCGACGACAAGTCGATCTACCCCTATGTGCCGGAGATGGTGCGCTTCTACCTCGGCGAGGAGCCCATCCTCAACAACGTGCCGACCTACATGCTGCGCGAGCCCGAGGACCTGGCCTACACGCTTGCCCACCTGTCCGAACTGGTGGTCAAGGAGGTCCATGGCGCCGGCGGCTACGGCATGCTGGTCGGGCCGGCGGCAACGCGCGCCGAGATCGAGGAGTTCCGCGCCCGCATTCTGGCCGCGCCCGAGAAGTACATCGCCCAGCCCACCCTGTCGCTATCGACCTGTCCCACCTTCGTCGATGCGGGCATCGCCCCTCGCCACATCGACCTGCGCCCCTTCGTGCTGTCGGGCGGAAAGGAGATCCGCATGGTCCCCGGCGGGCTGACCCGCGTGGCCCTCAAGGCGGGCTCGCTGGTGGTCAATTCCTCGCAGGGCGGGGGTACCAAGGACACCTGGGTCGTCAATTGAAGCCTTCACGCCGCGCGCATCACGGAGAACGATCATGCTGAGCAGAACCGCCGACCACCTCTACTGGATGGCCCGCTATACCGAGCGTGCCGAGAACACGGTGCGCATGCTGGACGTGTCCTACCGCATGTCGCTGCTGCCGGGCACCAATGGCTGCGACACCGATGGCTGGTCGGCCATCCTGGCCATCAGCGAGTTGTCGGACGCCTTCGCCCGCACCGGCCGGCCGCTGACGCCGCGCGACGTGATCGAGTTCGTCGTGCTCGACCGCGACAACCCGTCGAGCGTATGGAACTGCCTGCGTGCGGCGCGCGAGAATGCCCACGCCGTGCGCGGCACGCTGACGGCGGAGATGTGGGAGACCACCAACGCCACCTGGCTCGAGATCCGCGACATGACGCCGGAGAAGCTGCAGGCCACCGATCTGGGCGAGTTCTTCGAGTGGGTGAAGTTTCGCTCCCACCTGCTGCGCGGGGTGACCTTCGGCACCATGCTGCACGATGACGCCTTCAAGTTCGTGCGCCTGGGCACCTTCCTCGAGCGCGCCGACAACACCGCCCGCCTGCTCGACGTGAAGTACCACAGCCTGTTGCCCAGGGCCGAAGGGCTGGGCAGCTCAACCGACTTCTACCAGTGGGGCGCGCTGCTGCGTTCGGTGTCCGCGTTCGAGACCTACCGCCACGTGTACCGCGACGTCATCACGCCGCACAAGGTCGCCGAGCTGCTGATCCTCAACGCCGCCATGCCGCGCTCGCTGCATGCCTGTCTCGACGAGATCAACGACATCCTCGGCGAGATCGCCAACCTGCACTCGGCCGAGGCCGCCCGGCAGGCCGGCGAGCTTCATGCCACACTGCACTACGGGCGCATGGACGATATCTTCGCCACCGGGCTGCATGCCTGGCTGGAGCGCTTCCTGGTGCGTATCAACCGCCTCGGCGACAGCATCGGCGATAACTTTCTCGTTCCTGTCGCCGCCTGAGCGCAGCCGCCCGCGCGGCGGCTCCTTCGATCAATGACCCAATCGGGATGACTCGATGACCTACTGTGTCGCCATGTGCCTCGACGAAGGCCTGGTCTGCCTGTCCGATTCGCGTACCAACGCGGGTGTGGACCACATCAATACCTTCCGCAAGATGACCGTGTTCGAACGCGCCGGCGATCGCGTGCTGGTGCTGATGAGCGCGGGCAATCTCGCCATCACCCAGGCGGTGATCAACATCCTGCGCGAACATGCCGCGGTGCAGGACCGCGACAGCCTGTGGAACGCGCCCACCCTGTTCGAGTGCGCCCGCCTGGTCGGCGAGACCATCCGCGGCGTCTATCGCCAGGACGCCGAGGCGCTCAAGCAGTTCGGCGTGGACTTCAATGCCAGCTTCATCCTGTGCGGCCAGATCGGCGACGAGCCGCCGCGCCTGTTCAACATCTATGCCGCGGGCAACTTCATCGAGGCCTCGGTCGATACGCCCTATTTCCAGATCGGCGAGTCGAAGTACGGCAAGCCGATCATCGATCGCGTGGTGAGCGCCCGGACCTCGCTCGACGAGGCCGCCAAGTGCGCGCTGATCTCGATGGATTCGACGATCCGCTCCAACCTGTCGGTGGGCCTGCCGCTCGACCTCCTCATCTATCGCCGCGACGAGTTGCGCGTCGCCCGTCATCTGAACGTGGATTGGGACAATCCCTATTTCGACATGATCCACAAGGAGTGGGGTGCGAACCTGCGCAAGGTGTTCGAGGCCCTGCCCGACCCCGATTGGTCGCGCTGGCCCGGCGAGGATGCGGCAGCGTCCCGCATCGAGGTGGTGACGGCCAGCGTTGCCCGCAGCAGCGAGGCCTGAGCGCCAGCGCAGAGGGCGTCAGGGCGCGCAAGCCGTGCAAGAAAACACTTGCGATTTATTATGTTGCAGTGCAACATAAAGCCACACCGATTCAACCCACGGTGTCACCTATCCGTCAGGAGAACACCATGAACGCTTCGCCCGAGAAAATGCTCGCCTCCGCCCGTGCCGTCGCCGAGGGGCGTGTCAACGATGTCGCCCTGGCCAGCGGCAGCCTGCTGTCGATGGTCGAACACCTGACCGCGCTCAATCTCAACACCGCGCGCGCGGCGCTCGACGACACCATCGTGCTCCAGCAGTCGATCTGTGCCGCGCGCGAGCCGCGCGACCTGCTCGCCATCCAGGTCGGCAGCATCACCCCCGCGCTCAAGCGCGGCTTTGACTACGGCAAAAGCGCCAGTGGCATTGCCAGCCTGGCACAGGTCGAGCTCTTCAAGCTCGTCGAGGCCGGCATGTCGCAATGGCTGCAGGGCGTCATCGTCACGCTCGAAACGCTCAATCGCGCAGCGCCCGGTTCCGAGTTGGCGGTCAAGGTCCTCAAGACTGCAGTCGCCAACGCCTCGTCGGCCTACGAGGGCGCAAGCGAGGTGGTCAAGCAGGTCTCCGAGGTCGCCCAGGCCAATGCCGACCAGGCTGCCGCTGTTGCGGTCGATGCCGTGAGCAAGACCACCAGTGCTACGGTGTCCTTGTTCAAGAGCGCGGCGTAAGCTGCGCAGGGCCTGCATGGACGGGCCCGGGTGTGGGCCCAATGAAGAAAAAGCCAGTTCCTCTTGGACTGGCTTTTTTGCTTTCGGGGAGCCCAGGCGGGAGCCTGTGGTGGGCCTTCAGTTTCCTGGGCAAGGTATCCAAGAGCTGTCTATATTGAGTCTGATGTGTATTAGCGACACTGTGCGCGAATTGCACTGTGGATGAATGAAGTTGCCTTCATGCATCCGCTTGGGGGAGGTTTTCAAGGGGCTGGGTAAGTTCACGGACTGACCGGTTTGGTGCGACGTGCGTCGATCAGCAGGAGACCAGAAGTGACTGCCATATCCGTGAGCTACATGATGCGCCCCCGGACCGGGCATGTTCGCAGGATGCTGGGGGTGGCTGCCGTGCTTGTCGGTGCAATGGGGATGGCCGCAAGTGCCCAGGCTCAGGTCGCGAGGCCGGACTGCGAGGCCGTTGCGCCTTGGGCTGCCGGCTTCGATCGCAATGACGAATGGCAGCCGAATGCCTTGGGCAGTCGTCACCGCCTGCCCAGGCTCTTCGTGTCGCAGGAGACGGAGGCGCTGTTCGGCAAGCCGATGCTGTCCTGGACCGAAGCGGATGCCATGAGCGTTCGGGAGGTGGTGCTGGCCTGTCGCCAGGCAACCAAGGATCGCGAGTTGTCCGGCGCCTACAACGCGATGCAGAGCGCCTTGGTCAGTCGCGTCGCCAACTTCTCCAAGGCCTTGGCCGATGCTCGGGGCAGGGCCGGCACAGCGATGAACGCGCTGCAGAGTGCGCCGCCTTCCTTGCCCTTGCTGAGCTTTCACTCCGCGCTCGAGCAGGCCGCAACGGCGCAAGGGTATGCACGCCTGCCGGCGGCCGCCAACGGCTTGGCGCCCGCGGCGTCGAATGCTGCGCGTGAATTGATTGCCGCGCTGCGGGACCTGCCGGAAGCCGAGATCGCGACGCGGGTGGCAGAGCCTGCAGCGCGGACGGCGCTTGCCATGCGTGATGGGGTGGTCGAGGCCCTGCTTACGGAAGTGCGAGCGGTGCCGGTCAGCCTGCCAGGCCTGGGGTTACTGGACCGCATGGCGCAGGCGCTGCCGCGTGACTACGCGCCGGCGCTGGGGAAGGAGGCAACGGAGAGCCTGCTGCGCGCCGTGACCGAACGGCGGGCGCACATCGCGACCGAGATCGCGGATGTGCTGGTGGCGCAGATCGGTGAATCGTCCCGGGACTTCGATGCCTTTGCGCAGATCGATCAGGCTGCGGACGGCAACATGCTGCGACAGCTGCCCCAGGCGCAGGCCGCGCGTGTCCATGATGCGGCTCAGGCGCGCCGCCAGGTGGTTGCCGATGCGCTGTTCAGTGACATGACGACGAAATTGGGCGCCTTGCCCGCGACCGATGCCGCGCTCGATTCGGTCGACGCCGCCTTGAGATCGATTGCGGCTTGGCCAGCGAGCGCCGCGCCGTTCAAGCCTCGGTTCGAGGAAGGGGCCAGGAAACGTCGGGCAGAGATCCTTGCTGCGGTCGATAAGGCCGAGGCAGGGGCGATGCGAGGCCGGGTCTATGAAACAGGTGACAAGGCGCACCGTTTCGAGTTTGTTGATCGCACCCGGGTGTTCGTGCATGAACCCGGACATACCGCCGCCGGTACCTACACCGAGGAAAAGGACGGCCGCATCGTGGTCACGGTCAATGGCGAGTCGACCGTCCTGACGCGGGAGGGGCGGCGTCTGAACGGTTGGCACACCCAGGTCAGTCGCACGAAATAGGGCTTCGACCAGTCAGGAGTTGGGTCTTGATCTGCAAGACCAAAAGCAAAAAGGCCAGCTCGCGAGAACTGGCCTTTTTGCTTGAATTTGTTGGTGGGGGCACTAGGACTCGAACCTAGGACCAATTGATTAAGAGTCAACTGCTCTACCAACTGAGCTATACCCCCGGTGCCTTGCGGCAGATCGGCGTTTCCGTCGATCAAGAGACCGCGATTATACGCAAGATTCGGCGTACTGCAACAGCTGCCGCAAGGTATTTGACGCTGCCTGCGGCGCTGCGCTCAATTGCGCGGCACCTTGTCGAGGGCGCGGTAGAGCTGTTCGGCACTGAAGGGCTTGGCGATGAAGTCGTTCATACCGGCTTCGATGCAGCGTTTGCGGTCGGCGTCGTAGGCGTTGGCGGTCATTGCGGTTGCCATCGACCAGGAGAATCACCCGAGAATGCGACCTGCGCGACGGCGCGTTCCGATGCCGTCCATGCTGCCCAGGCCCTGGGTGCCGTGTGCGTGGCAGATGGCGCAGGCGAGCGCGTCGGCGGCATCGGAGCTTGGGCTGGCGTCCAGCGTCAGCAGCCGTTGCACCATGTGCTGGACTTGTTCCTTGTGCGCCTTGCCGTACCCTACGACCGACTGTTTGACCTGAAGTGCCGTGTATTCGGCCACCGGCAGGTCGCAGGAAACCGCGCCGCAGATCACCGCGCCGCGCGCCTGGCCGAGCAGCAGGGTCGATTGCGGGTTGACGTTGACGAAGACCTTTTCGACCACGACCACATCGGGCTGGTAAGTGGCAATCACCTCACGCACGCCGTCGAGCAGGGTCTTGAGGCGTCCGGGCAGTTCGCCGTCCCGGGTCTTGATGCAGCCACTGGCGACATAGCGCAGCTGGCTGCCGAGCTGGTCGATGAGACCGAAGCCGGTGATGCGCAGCCCGGGGTCGAGGCCCAGGATGCGGGTGACGACGGCGCGGGTGGCGTTGCTCATGGACGGCCTCCAGGGCGCGGGCGGATCGATTCTAGCCCTTGCGCGCCAGCCATACACCCGATACCGCAATCGCCATGCCGGCGAGCGCGAGCGGGCTGAGGGTCTCGCCGAACATCGCCCAGGCGATGAGCGCGGTGGTCGGCGGCGTGAGGTAGAACAGGCTGGCCACATTGACCGCGCTGCCGCTGCGGATCAGCAGGTTGAGCAGGCTGATCGCACCCAGCGACAGCACCAGCACCAGCCACAGCAAGGCGAAGACGAACTCGCCACTCCAGTCGATCTGCATGGTCTCGACCTGGCTCGCCACCAGGGCGGTCAGCGCCAGGCTGGGCAGGAACTGCAGCACCGAGCCGGTGCGCAGGTCGAAGCGCGGGCAGAAGCGCTTCTGGTACAAGGTGCCCGCGGTGATGCCGACCAGCGCGGCCAGCGCCGGCAGTAGCATGTGGCCGAGCGCGTCGGTGGCGACGCCATCCACCGAGACCTTGCTTCCCACCACCAGGGCCACGCCGGCGAAGCCCAACGCCAGCCCCGCCCACTGCCGCGACGACACGCGCTCGCCCAGCAGCGCGCCTGCCAGTGCGCCGGTGAGCAGCGGTTGCATGCCCACCACCAGTGCGGAGATGCCCGCCGGCAGGCCATGGTGGATGGACATGAACACCCCGCCCAGATACACCGCATGCACCAGCAGCCCGGTGACGGCGATGTGCATCGCATCGCGCGGGCTTGCCGGCCAGGGGGCACGCATGGCCAGCGCCAGCAGGGTCATCAGGCCGATGACGAGCACGTAGCGCACGGCCAGGAAGGTGAGCGGTTCTGCGTAGGGCAGGCCGTACTTCGCGCCGATGAAGCCGGTGCTCCACAGCACGACGAACAACAGGGGCATCAGGCGGGTGAGCTGGGTGGGAACTGGCATCGCGTGCCTCGCGTGAGGCCTGCGCCTCCCATGGGGGAGTGAGGCTGGGGTGGCAGGGTGTCGAATGAAAAAAGCTCGCGGCTTGCGCCGCTCCCACTGTGATGCCGGTCACTCCGTGGGAGCGGCGCAAGC
>NZ_AMXB01000072.1:0-9819 GCF_000310125.2 Thauera sp. 27 | reverse complement strand
ACCCCCCCCCCCCCCGGGGTGGTTTTCGGTTTTCGGGGTCTCTGTTTTCTATTGAAAACAGTTTGCGCCTGCTGGCGTTCCGACTGAGCAGCTTGCTGCGAAGAAGGTAGCCAGCCAACAAGCGAAGCGCGTTAGGACGACGGATCCAAGAATCATCTTTCATCCCTTTTCCGGGCGTAGTGCCATCCGAGAAAAATTCACGTGCTTGAACGGCGGGCAAATAATCGCTTGCATAATCATAATAATCATATTATTATGATTAATATCTAGTCCCGATTGGAGTGCCGTTATGAACCCGAACCTTTCCCTCGACGCCCGTGAGCGAGTTTTCGCCGCGGCGAGCCAGATTTTCGAAGAATCCGGCCGGCAGGCGATGCCTACCGTCGATCAGGTCCGCCGCCTGGCCAAGGTCGACATGCACGCGGCGACCGCGGCGATGCGCGAGTGGCGCCGCCAGCAGACCGCGCAGGCGACGCCGATCGCCGTCGCCGTGCCGGAGGTGGTGGCCAAGGCCAACGAGCAGGCGATCGCCCAGCTCTGGACGCAGGCCCAGGAGCTGGCGAACCAGTCTTTGCGCGAGGCGCAGTCGGCCTGGGATGCGGAGCGGGCCGAGCTCGACCAGATGCGCGTCGAGCTCTCGGATGCCTTCGAGGCTCAGGCCGCCGAGCTCGAGCTCGCGAAGTCGAGCATCGAGGCGCTCGAGCGCGAGGCGCGCGAGACGGAAAAGATCGCTGCGGCCGAACTCCAGAAGCTGCGCGACGAGCTCGCCCAGGTGCGCGCCGAGCTGGGTGCGGCGACCACCCGCGCCGAGCGCGCTGAGGCGGCTGCGGCCGAGCTCGAGCGCCGTGTCGCCGATCTGCGCGGGGAGCTCGACCGTGCGCACGCCGACGTCGATCAGGTGCGTGCCGAGCTCAGCCGCGCGCATGCCGATGTCGACCAGGCGCGTGCCGAGACCCAGCGCACGGCGGCCGACGCCGAAGGCCTGCGAAACGAACTCGCCGCGACGAAGGCGAAGGCGGACGCCGCCGAGCAGGCGCACCAGGAGCAGCGCAAGGAGGCGGCCAAGGAAGCGCAGCACTGCGCCGAAAAGCTGCTTGCCGCGCAGAAGTCGCACGACGCGATCGCGAAGGAAGCCGCCACCGCCCGCGAAAGCGCCGCGCGTCTGTCGGGCCAGCTCGAGGCCGTGCAGGTGCAGAACGCCGCGTTGCTGGAAACTTTGCGCGGCAAGGTCGCCGGCAATGGCTGATCCGGCCGTCCGCGAGGCGAGCAGCCGGCAGGCCCGTGCCTGGCTCGAGGTCAATGCACTGGTCCTGGATACTGAGACGACGGGCCTCGGCGACGACGCCGAGGTCGTCGAGCTCGCGGTCATCGACTGCGCCGGCGTCGTGCTGCTCGACACCCTCGTGCGCCCGTCCGGGCCGGTCCCGGCCGAGGCTGGCGCGATCCACGGCATCACCGACGCCATGCTCGCCGACGCGCCGACCTGGTCGGAGATCCACGCTCGATTCTGCGGCCTGGTCGAGGGCCGCCAGGTCGTGATCTACAGCCGCGAATTCGACACTCGTGTGATCACTCAGACCGCGCGCCGTTACGGCCTGCCGGCGCCGCAGGGTTTCGACCTGGTGCTCGATCCGGGCCGCATCCATTGTGCGATGCAGGCCTATGCCGAGTTCCGCGGCGAGTGGAGCGCGGAGAAAGGCCGCTATCGCTGGCAGAAGCTCTCGGCAGCGGCGCAGCAGCAGGGCGTGACCGTCACGAACGCTCACCGCGCGCTCGGTGACTGCCTGATGACCCTCGGTTTGGTGCGCGCCATGGCGTCCCCGGGAAATGCTCAAGGGGTATGATGAGGGCGTTTAAAGATCATCATTGGTGAGCACGATGGCTGCCCCGAAACTCATCTTCGGTACCTCCGAAGAGATCAAAGCGTTCCGCCGCAAGCATGGCATGAACCAGTCACAGTTCTGGGGGCGGGTCGGAGTCACGCAGTCGGGCGGCTCGCGCTACGAGAGCGAGCGCAACATCCCGCAGCCGGTCAGGCTGCTGCTGCACATCGTCTATGCGACCGATGACCGTTCGAACCGGCTCGTCGACCACCTTCGGAAGTGGAAAACCGAGCCGAAGCCGGGCGCGTGAGCGTTCAGCGGGGTGTGTTTTTCCTCGCCTTCCTGAAGTCCCAGGGCGCCACCGGCGCCCGGTCGGCCCAAAGCCCCCGCCGGCTTTGCCGCGCCTCGTCTTCCGCTTGCGCATAGCGGCGCCGGTCCGGCGCCCGCTGCTCGCGCGCGTAATCCTTGTAGTGCCAGGCCATCCCGGCCTCGATCTGGGCGAGGTTGGCGTCGACGCCGTCGACCTCGAGCCGGCACACCGCGCGGTTGTAGCGGTCGGTTTTGGGGCAGTCGGCGGTGACCTGCCTGCCGAACACCAGCGCCCCGAGGTGTAGCCGCGAGCGGTTGCCGAACGGCTGCCGGCGTTCGGGGGCGTCGATCCCGGATAGGCGGATTTTGTGCTGCTGGAGGTTGGCGTCGAGCAGCGTGACGGTGTCGCCATCTGCGATGGAGATGATGCGGCCGGTGAGTTCGTAAGCGCTACTGGTTTGCAGGCTTCCCAGGGTGAAAAGGGCCGCAGCAGCGTAACCGGTCACTGAGCGGCGTTCTTTGCCCGCCCGCGCCCACGCGGAACAATCCCTCCCACATTCATCAGGGAGGAGCCGGCAGTGACCAGGGCGACAGCGACCAACAACAAGTGGCGGCGGCGTAGCCGCCAGGAGTGGGAAACCGTCTTTGCGCGGTTTGCCGCGAGCGGCCTGGGGATCGAGCCGTTCTGCGCCCGCGAGGGGCTCAGCGAGTCGAGCTTCCGGCGCTGGCGTAGCCTGCTGGGCGAGCCGAGTACGCAGCCTGCCGCGCTGGCGATGGAGGCCACTGGCTTCGTCGACGCCGGCACGCTCAAACTCGGCGGCACGGGTCGCCTCGAACTGCGGCTCGACCTGGGCGACGGCGTGATCCTTCACCTGTCGCGCGGCTGATGTTCTTCCCCGAAGGCGCGGTCCGGGTCCATGTCTATGGCCGCCCGGTCGACATGCGCAAATCCTTCGACGGCCTGTACGCGCTCACACGCCAGGCGCTCGGCTGCGATCCGCTGTCGGGCGAGCTGTTCGTGTTCATCAACCGACGCGGCACGCAGATGAAGGTGCTGTACTGGGATCGCACCGGATTCTGCGTGTGGGCCAAGCGTCTCGAGCAGGGGCGCTTCGTGTCGAACTGGGCGCAGGTCCGCACGCGCCAGATGGACTGGACCGGGCTCAAACTCTTGCTCGAAGGCATCGAGCCGGCCCGCACCAAGCGCCGTTTCCAACTGCCCGCAAACGCCGTGCAACCCGCATGAATGCTGGGTTCTGCGGTAAAATACGCGCCATGCCCGCGCCGCACTGCACCCCCGTTCCGACCCTTGCCGAGGCCGCCCAGTGGGCGCCCGAGCGCATCGTCGAGATGGCGCAGGCGAACGTCGCCTTGCAGCGCGACATGGATGCGATGCGGCTCGAGTTTGCGGCACTCAAGCATCAGCTTGAGTGGTTCCGCCGCCAGCTCTTTGGCCAGAAGAGCGAGAAGCGCGTGGTGTCACCCGACACCACGCAGATGTATCTGGGCGAGTTGCCGATCCCCGACACACAGCCCGATGTCCCCGGCAAGACCGTGGCGGGACACACCCGTCGTGCGTCGCGCACCGACTTCACCCAGAGCAAGGACGACTCGGCGCTGTTCTTCGACGAGACGCGCGTCCCGGTCGAGACGATCACGCTCGCCAACCCCGAGACCGAGGGCCTCACCGCCGAACAGTTCGAGGTGATCGGCGAGAAGGTGAGCCATCGCCTGGCGCAGCGCCCGGGCAGCTACGTGATCCTCAAGTACGTACGCCCGGTCATCAAGCGCCGCGACACGCAGACGATCCACTGCCCGGCGGCCCCCGCCGGGGTGATCGACGGTAGCCGCGCCGACGTGAGCTTCATCGCCGGGCTCATCACCGACAAGTTCTGCTACCACCAGCCGCTGTACCGCCAGCATCAGCGGCTCGGGGACAACGGCATCCGGGTCTCGCGCCCGTGGCTCACGCAGCTCACCCACGCGGCGCTCGCGCTGCTCGAGCCGGTCTTTACGGCCCAGCTCGACTCGATCCGCGCAAGTCGCATCAAGGCGATGGACGAGACCCCGATCAAGGCCGGGCGCGCCGGCCCGGGGAAGATGAAGGGCGGCTACTTCTGGCCGGTGTATGGCGAGCGCGACGAAATCTGCTTCGCCTATCACGAGGGGCGTAGTGGCAAACACATTGCGCAGACCCTGGGGACCGACCCACCGCCCGAGGGGGCGGTGCTGCTCACCGACGGCTACGCGGCCTACGAACGTTACGCACAAAAATGCGGGCTCACGCGCGCGCAATGCTGGGCGCACTCGAGAAGAAAATTCTTCGAGGCCCAGTCGATCGAGCCCGAACGGGCGACGCAGGCATTGGAGATGATCGGCCAGCTCTACGCGGTAGAGCAGCACATCCGTGAGGCACAACTCATCGGCGAGGCACGCCGCGCATACCGGCTCGCCCAGGCCAAGCCGATGGTCGACCGGTTCTTCGACTGGGTCGACGCCCAGTTCGAATCCCAGGGGCTACTGCCGAGCTCACCGCTGACCACTGCCCTGGCCTACGTGCGTGAGCGCCGGGCCGCCCTCGAGGTCTACCTCGCCGACCCCGAGGTGCCGATCGACACCAACCACCTCGAGCGGGCGCTACGCGTAGTGCCGATGGGCCGCCGCAACTGGCTCTTCTGCTGGACCGAGGTCGGCGCGAAATACGTGGGGATCGCGCAGAGCCTGATCGCCACCTGTCGCCTGCACGACATCGACCCCTATGCCTATCTGGTCGATGTGCTCCAGCGCGTCGGCCAGCACCCTGCCGCCGATGTCGCGCAACTCACCCCAAGGCTGTGGAAGCAACACTTCGCGGCCAATCCGCTTCGATCCGATCTCCACCCGCGCTCGAAGTAGGCAAGAACGCCGCTCGGTTACCGCTTACGCAGCAGCGGCCCATTTCGCCCTTTTCACCTACGGCGCTCCATTTCCTCGCACTTCAGCGTCCACATCCGATCCTTGACCCGCTTGCGTTCGTCCTGCAGGTAGGGGGTGCTGCGTTCCCGCTGCGCTTCTGTGATCTGCCGGAGTTCTGCACGTAAGGCGGCGCATTCGTTGGGGTCGAGTTCCTTCGCCTGGAGTGGAAAGGGGATCGCGAGGCCACAAATGAGGGTGGCCGCCAAAGCCGCGCCTCTCATTGTGAACCCAGATCGTGCGTGGATATTCATATGGCAAATGATAGGGGGTTGTTCTGGCGCGGCAGATTAGCACGGGACGTCGCGCTGGTTCAGGCGCTGTCAAGGTCGGCCAGCGGCCGCCCGAAGGGTTGCCTTGACAGCGCCTGAACCAGCATAGCCTCGAGCTCGGGGGCAGGTTTCGCATCGCGAGGCCTGCCCCCGAGTCCCCGCGGGCGGTGTAGCGCTCCCCTCGCCTGGGCGAGGGGCGGGGGGGAGTGGGGGTCTGCGATGTGTCAGGCGACACGATGTAGGGGGCGATTCAGAAAACGGAGAATAAAGCCCGCTAAGGAATTCCGGACCTGGCAACGGTGCGTGGTTGCGCGTTACAGGAAGGGTCGTCCTGACTTTGCTCGAAACTCGCTAGCCTTGGAGGTTCAGGACAAGAGTGGTTTTCGCGAATGCGGCAACCAAGGCCAGTGGTCCAGCCGGCACACCGCTGACGGCATCTATGCTGTGGTCGGTGCCTGCGCCCAGGTAGCCGGCATCGCGGTCACCGGCCTCGGGGACTCCGGTTGCGCGCCACCGCGGTAACCAACAACGCCCGCGAGTACAAGGCCGACATCGGCCGCGTCCAACAGTGGCTTGGGCACGCCGACATCAGCACCGCCCGGCTCTACGGCGTGGCACCACGCACGGGGCGCCGACTCGCCCCTGTGGTCACCAGCGACTGGGGGCAGGGTAGTCCTCATTTCGTATCGCTTACCGGTGTGCTGGTTGCCCTGATCCTACTTTAGAAGACGCATGTGACCTGTCGTCAGCGGTCTTATAAGACGCCTACTACACGTCTTTAAAGACTACTGGTATAGCCTTCTATACCGTGTGTTATCTGGGTAAATTCGCATGTAATTGAACACCTAGAGGAAAAAAATGGCAACCAGCTCAAGTGAACAGAAACGTGCAACGGTAGTCCCCCTGCGTAAGACGAAAGCCGATCAGGTCTCGGACAAGAAGTGGGGAAAAGCGGTGATGAAGCTCGGCTTCTGCATCATCCCTTCCATGCTGCTGCGGGCGCAGCAACGGCTCGGTCTCAATCCGACACAACTCGCGGTGCTGCTTCAACTGGCTGACTACTGGTGGAGTCAGGACCGGAAGCCCTATCCGAGCAAGCAGGCCTTGAGTGACCGTCTGGGACTGGGGCCACGCCAGATTCAGCGCTACATCGCCGAGTTGGAGGCTGCCGGCCTTGTCAAGCGCATCGAGCGACGGGCAGCCCACCGAGGCAAGCTGAGCAACGAGTATGACCTCTCCGGCCTTGTAGACCGCCTGAAGAAGCTGGCCCCAGAGATCCAAGAGGCCAACGAGCTTAAGAGACAAGCAACGCGACGTGGTGGCTTGCCAAAGAGCCAAGAGGCGGAAGGGAAGTGAGCGGAAGCAAGACAGTGGGAGGCCATGCACCACCACAGAATGAGTTGAAGTTTGATCAAAAATGCTACAATATGGAGCCACTTCAATGAAGCCTAACTACAAGCCTCCCTTCAGCCGCTTTGTGAAGAAGGCTCACAAACCTCTGCAGCTCGCCATAGAAGATGCAGTAGAAGAGATCTGTGAGAACCCGGAAATAGGGGAAGCCAAGGTCGGCGACCTAACCGGGATCTGGGTCTATAAGTTCAAGTTCAACCGCCAGGAGTACCTGGTCGCCTACCGGCCTCCGACGCCTGTAGAGACTGAACAAGGGGCCAAGGTTGAGTTGCTGATCATCGACTTTTACCAAGTCGGGTCGCACGAAAATTTTTACGACGAACTCAAACGCTACCTACGAGCCGAAGGATAGAGAAATGGCACACGCTGCAACGGCAGAAGAGCTCTTCCACGACCTGAAGCGCATGCCAGCGATTGAACGGCAGAAGTTCTTCGTTCTCCTGTCGACCAATGCATTCCGTGGCGAAGATCTCAGCCACGAGGAGCTATTCGGCCACCTTTCCGGTGATGACTTCACTGCCGAAGAGGCAGGCGAGTACCTTGAGGTCTCGATGTCGACGTTTCGTCGATACGTTGCAAGCGGCAAGCTCCAGCCGAGCGCCACAATCGGCCGTAATCAACTATTTTCGGTAGCTGACCTCAAGAGCTTCAAGAAAGCACGGAAAACAGCCAAAGGTTGACTACCCGCCAAGCATCCAGCATTCCGAGCAGATCGGCGACAAGCCAATCATGCGGCCACATCGCCAAACCTGGTAGCAGATTCTCAGCACTTGAAGTGGCTGTACCTTCCTCGAAGATCGTGAAGTGACGTGCGCATCCCGCCACCAGGTCATACGACTTGAACGAGCGGAGATCCGCTTTTCCTTGTTCGCGATTCACTTGAGCGCATCGCTGAGGGGGTTACTCCCTATGACCTCGTGTGGGTTGCCTTGGGCTGCTCAGATTGCATCGAGGGCACGGCGAGCCTCCTCGACAGCGTTCAGGTTTTGCTGCTGGCGGCTCATCAGAGCCTCTTGGCGTGCCAATTCTTCCTGGATCCCTTCGATCTCTGCCTGCAGGCTCGAGAGTTCCTCCCTGGCGTGGAGGGTGGCCTGATTCAACGCGCGCAGTTCCCGCTCAGTCGCGCTCGTGAGGCGAAAAGCATCTGCCCGAGCCTGTTCGACGAGCTTGCGGGCCGCTCTGGTTCGAACCCGTGACGGGTGCAGTAGCCAGTCCCACCCGAGGAGGAGCGTGATGCTGAAGGCTCCAACTCCGGTTCCTGCAATCAGGACTTTCAGTAGCACGATCGTCCAGAAAAGGAAGTCCCCGCCACCGCCGAAGCCTTCTGCTTGAGCTTGCCTGCCTGGCTTGGTGATGCGATCCGGGCAGACGGGAACCACCCAGTCACAGGCTGCTGCGAGGGCTGCTTGGCGCTCTTGGTAGACAAGTTCCGCCGAGCGCTCGGCGGAACGCGACGCGAGCTGTTGCCGCAACTCAATGATCTCGTCGTGCAGCTTTTTGCTCTCCTCAAGATTGCTGCTGCAACCCCCGAGGAATGCCAGCGCGAGCGCGCACCTCGCCGCTAGTCGATGAGCTTGCACAGTACTTTCTCCGTCGCCCAGTTGGGGACTGTCGAGGTCCCGGTTGTCTCCCAGTGCCCGCGGGAATTTTTTTGCCATCGGTGGAAAAGCCGGCCGGGCTCAAACGCCTGCAGATACCGTTTCCGGATGGCTGGGCTATCAGTGACCAGGATGATCAGATCGAAGCGGGCGGGCTTCTCCTCAGTCGAGGCGAGGCTACGCAGGCAGGCGAGGATGAACTGGTCCAGGTCACGCGCCCACTTGGCGGTCAGCTCCACTTCCACACCGGCGTGCACGCCGGACGGGAAGATCCATTGAATATCCGGTTGCTTTTCCCCGGCGGCAGATCGTTGTGCAGTTTCAAGTTCCGTCTTGAAGTCGGAGATGGCCCCATTGAGGAGTGAGCCGGCGGTGACTCGTTGCGCAAGCTCATAGTGGCGCAGCTGGTCCTGTCGGATCCGAAAGGGATCCCTGTTATATGGCAGGAGCTCTGTGCGGTGGCGCTCGACTTTGGCCTGACCTGTGGGGCTGAGGGTCAGAATCTGGGCTGGCACCCCATGTCCGGCACCTCCCGCCTGCGTCCGGGTTGCCACAAGCAGCCCCTGGCGGACCAGTCGTGCCGCAAGCCCGCGTCTCTTCGCGCCACTAAGGCCATCAATGGTTTGTGGGGATGCCCATCCCCAACGATAAATCCAGTCGAGGGCTTCGGCGACTTTCGCCTCCCCTCGGGCGCGGGGTGAAAGGCCACCGAGTCGGGTCGCTCGTGCGGCATGGGCGGCCTGGATACCTGGATGCATTCTGGTCCTCTTTCGTGTGATGACCGTTCCAGCATGCCAAGTCGCCCTGCGAAAAAGAAACCGCGCGGATATATTCTTTTCGCATTATCCCGCCCTATCGCACACCCCTCGCCACTCCGCCGTGCGGGAACAGGTGCGATAGGGGGTACTTGATCCCGAGTGAAGACCTTCGGGGCCTTTGGCCCCTGCGCCGTCCGTTGCGGACCTCGCTGGCGGCCGTTGGCCGGCCGGTCTGGACGACCGGCTCCCCAGCGTTTTCAGGGCTGGACGCCCTGAATCCGCAACAGCCGTTGCCTTCGCGTCGGCAAGCCGACTCCAGCGGGCGGCAAGCCGCCCTTGGGGGCGCGCCGTGCAAGGCACGGCCCCCCGGCCTGGGGGGCACCGCCGCGCGCCTTCGTCGCACCGGCCGTGGGGCCTACGCCCTGCAGCCTGCCGGCTGCACCCTCGCTCGCTGCGCTCGCGCCTGCTCCTGTCGTCGCAGCCCAGCCCGGGGGGCCGTGACTTTCACGGCGCGCGGGGCTTTGCCCCCCACCCCCCGGCAAACCCGCGCTGGGGCGCGGGCGGTCCTGGCGTCACGTAGTGACGCCAGGACGCGTCCGGGGCGTGGCTCCCCCCGACCCGCGCCCGAGGGGCGCGGGGGCTGCGGCTGGACGCCTTGCCCCGGCTTCCCGGTCCCCGCTCGCCCCCAGGGGGCGAG
>NZ_AMXB01000071.1:0-10207 GCF_000310125.2 Thauera sp. 27 | reverse complement strand
TCCTCCCTGATGAATGTGGGAGGGATTGTTCCGCGTGGGCGCGGGCGGGCAAAGAACGCCGCTCAGTGACCGGTTACTGAACAGCTATCCATAACGGTCATGGTAAGGCCAACGCTCGTCGTTCCGGCAGCTGACCGCACAAAGGTGGCGCCGCCATGCATTCGCGCGATCGCAGCTACGATCGCCAAGCCGAGCCCGTGGTTATGGTCGCGATGTTCGCGGGCCCCATCAACCCGATAAAAGCGGTCGAATAGACGAGGCAAATGCTCCGGGGGGATGACAGGGCCCGTGTTGCTGACAGACAGGCAAATGCGGCCATCTGCGTCCTGCTTGATATCGACCTCGATCACCGATCCGCGCTCTGCAAAACGGGTCGCATTGGCGAGCAGGTTCGAGAGCGCACGCCTAACCAACCCAGCATCGACTGTGCCCATGCCGTCACCGCGTAAGCGCGCAGTCACGCCGGCCTCCTGCATTGACGCTTCGTGGAATTCGATGACCTCGGACACCAGTTCGGCCAGGCTATCCACACGGTGGCGACGGGCGCGCTCCCCGCGATCGGCCCGGGACAAGAACAACATGTCATTGACCAGCCCCGCTAAAAGTTGAAGATCCTCGAGGTTCGATCCGAGCACATCGCGCAGTTCGGCGACATCGCGCTGACGACTCAGAGCTAGCTCGGTCTCACCAATCAAGGTCGCCAGCGGTGTGCGCAGCTCGTGAGCGACATCGGCGTTGAACCCTTCCAGTTGTTGATATGCGCGGTTCAATCGAACCAGGAGCGCGTTGAATTGTGTGACCAACGGCTGAAGCTCCTGTGCCTGGGCGGAGCCGTCAAGCGGCTGTCCAACGCTTTCCGGGCTTAGGGCCGCTGCTTGTCGAGCCAGGTCGCGAACAGGCAAGAGCGCTCTACGAACGAGCCATGCGCCGCCCACTGAGATGGCCGCCGCTCCACCAAGGGCGCTCGCGAGTAGCGTCCAGGCCAACTGCTCCAAAAGCAGCGCGTCGGCGCTGCTGTCGAGTATCAATTCGGCGCGCAGCATGGTTGTGGGCGACCATGGCACGGAGATTTCGAACTCATCCCGCCGCAGGATTGCGCCGGGGCTTGAACGCGCCGGAGTTGCGTACAGAAGAGCGTCAGATCCCTGGATCAGCCGTAACTCGAGGTTGGCATGGCCCACAAAGAAGTCGTCGAGCTTGTGACGCAGGCTCGGCAACGCGTCCCGCGTTGCGATCTCGCCGACGAGATGGCGCACTATGTCCCGCTTGTGCCGCAGTTCGTCCGTCTGCTTGTTGGAGAGATTTAGACTCGCGCCCACGTAAACGATCGAGCAGACCAAGCCGAGCCCCAGCGAGGCCAGCACGGCGAGCCACCACGATAACCAGCGGCTAAGCGAACGCGGATTGCGCATTCTCAGGGCTTCCGGTCCTCAAGGACGTATCCCATGCCGCGCACGGTATGCAACAACTTCTTCTCGAAAGCGTCGTCGATCTTGCCGCGCAACCGGCGCACCGCAACTTCGACCACGTTCGTATTGCTGTCGAAATTCATGTCCCACACCTGCGCTGCGAGCGCGGTACGGGAAAGGACCTGCCCTTGCCGGCGCAGCAGCAACGTCAGCAACGTGAACTCCTTGGCGGTCAGGTCGAGGCGCTGCCCGGATCGTGACGCCTTGCGCCGAACCAGGTCGAGTTCGAGGTCCGCCAAACGGAGCACCGTTGAATCCTGGCTATCCGAGCGCAAGGCACCGCGCCGCAACAAGGCCTGCACGCGAGCGAGCAACTCGGACAGAGCAAACGGCTTCACCAGGTAATCGTCGGCACCCGCCTGCAGGCCTCTGACCCGATCCTCGACCTCGTCCCGCGCGGTCAGCATCAGGACGGGTACGTGTTTGCCCCGACGCAGTTCTTGCAAGACGGCATAGCCATCCAGCCCCGGAAGCATGACGTCGAGGAGGACGAGGTCGTAATGCCCTTCGGTCGCGAGATAGCGGCCATCCGTGCCGCTGTGCGCGACATCCACGATGTAATTGCTTTCGGTGAGCGCCCTGCGTAGGTATTCGGCGAGCTTGGGCTCGTCTTCCACAACCAGAATCTTCATGCAGCGATTATCGCGGAGATGCCGAAACCATCACATTACGAAATCGTAATCTGGCAGTTCGCGATTCGACGAGGATGGACCCTTAAAGTCCGCGACGTGTTCGGTGCAAGGCGACGCCAAGCGGCTTATGCCGAACGCCACCTCTCACGTTGAACGAAGGAGTCTCGTCATGTCGAAAACTCGCACCACTGCCCTTTTTTCGCTTCTTGCTGCCGTCCTTGTCGTTCCTGCGGCTGCGCAAGCCAGCTCGCTGTGGCATCCCGCTCCCGGCGAGCAGGGGTTCACGTTCCATCCGGATCACTCCACGAGCACGAAAACCCGCGCCGAGGTGTTGCGCGAGCTCGAACAGGCAAAGGCCGATGGCAGCTATTTCTACCTGCAGCGTGGCCTCGCGGTGCCCTCGCGTGCTTCCGGACCCGGCAAGACCCGTGCAGAAGTCCTCAAGGAGCTGGTCGACATGACCCCGACAGAGCGCGCGTACATGAATGAACTGTACAGTGGCTCCTGAAGCCACCTATCGGCGCGAGACGTCGGGCCGTCCAGGCGTTTCGCCCAGCAGGTTCTCGTAAAGCGCCGTTTGGTCTGCCCATTGGTACCGTCGCTGTCGACGATAGCAAATCCTTATTGATAGAATCCGCGCCATGCGTCGTTGGCTTGCGATTTTCCTCTTGATCCTGCTGCCTGCCCAACTGAGTTGGGCGGCGGTGGGCGATTACTGCGCGCACGAATCCGGTGCCGCAGCCAATCATTTTGGTCATCACGCGCATCGTCACACCGAAGATGCAAAAGGCAAGGAAAAAGGGGGCTTCACGAAGGGCGCACACACAGACTGCGCATCGTGCCAGGTGGTGGGCTCTTCAGCAGTAACGAGTGAGTCCAGCGCGCTATTCACACAGCATCAGGCATCCCTCCCCATCGGCGTCACACCTGGGTGCTCACTTGCGGAGCATCCCGCAGAGCCCGAACGCCCTAAATGGGCCCGCCCAGCCTGATCGGCAGGGCGGTCGCCTTCATTCCCTCTTGATGTTCCTACCGCTTTGAGCGGTAGCGTCACGCGTCCATTGCGATCGGTCCGATCGCCCTCTGCCGATTCCCCGTGTCTTTACATCAACGGAGAATTGGATGTTTCAGCAACTTCGTCTCAAATGGCTGCCTGGGCTAATGCTCGGCCTTGCCGTCAATGGTGCCTGGGCGCAGCAGCCCGCCCCCCCGGCTCCAAGTACCGCCCTATCCCTCAAGCACGCTTTCGAGGCAGCATGGGCACGCCAGCCTGAAGCGCTGTCGCTCACGACTCAACAGGAAGCGGCGCAAGCGCGCCGCGACAGTGCCGACAGTTGGTTTGTCGAACCGCCCGCCCTAGAGGTAGCCGGAAAAACCGATCAGTTGGACAGCAATCGCGGGAGCCGTGAGTACGAGGTCGGCATCGCGGTTCCGATCTGGCTGTCGGGCGAACGTTCGAGCACTGCAGTCCTCGCCACTGCCGAAATAGCTGCCACGGCGAGCCGGGCTCGCGGCGCGCAGTTGCGCACCGCTGCAGCGGTACGCACAGCATATTGGGATTGGCAACGCGCGCGCGTAGATGTGACGCTGGCGAGGGCGGGTCTCGAGAACGCCCGCGAACTGGCCGCCGACGTGGCCAAGCGCATCAAGGCGGGTGATCTGGCGCGCGCAGATCAGCATCAGGCCGACGGTGTGCAAGCTACAGCTGAAGCCGCCGTCGCCGAGGCAGAAAGCGCCCTTGCAGATGCTGCACAGCAGTTGCGCACGCTCACTGGAATCGGGCCAGAACGCTCATCCGGCGGGGTGTCTGCGCCGGAGCCCGTCCCGTCCGCTGCGACACCGACACAGATTCTTGAGACGGCGCACCCTGCAGTGGCCGAGCTGCGTGATCGGGTCGACGTTGCGCGGCGCACGATGACCCTTGCCAGCGTTCAGGGCCGCGCGAATCCGGAGTTGAGTGTCACGACCACCCGCGAACGCGGCGCATCGGGTGAATCCTGGGAACAGACAGTCACGCTGGGCTTGCGCATTCCGCTTGGTTCCGGTTCGCGCAGCCGGTCCCGCGTTGCAAGCGCCAATGCAGAGGCCATCGAGGCCGAGGCGCAACTCCAGATCGAACTCGAACGTCTGCTGGCCGAAACAGAGATGGCGCACCAGCGCGTCGAATTGAGACGGCAGCAGGTCGCCGCTGCTGAACGGCGCTCCGACCTCGCACAGGCGTCACGCGGCTTCTTCGAGAAGGCGTTCCGCCTCGGTGAGGCCGATCTGCCGACCCGTCTGCGCATCGAATTCGAGGCGGCCGAGGCCGAACGCGAGCGCGCGCGCGCGCGTATTGATCTGGCAGCCGCCATCTCGGCCCAGCGCCAAGCGTTGGGCCTGCTTCCCGAATGAATAACAGGATCCCCAAAATGAAATCCACTCATACCCTCGCGGCATGGAGCCTCGCTGCCGTGCTTGCCGGGCTTGCCCCGCAAACGCTGGCCGGTGACGGACACGACCATGGAGAAGCGCCCGCGACCACAGCGGGCCCGGCATTGCCGCGATTTACCGCCGTCTCGGAACTCTTCGAGCTGGTCGGCGTAGTGAATGGCAAGAACGTCACCGTCTATCTTGACCACTTCGCTGACAACAGTCCGGTCAAGGACGCAAAGGTCGATCTGGAACTCGATGGGAAGGCCGTTGCGCTCACGCCCCATGCCGACGGTGAGTTCGAGGCCACGCTCGAGGAGACGCTCAAGCCGGGTGTCGTCTCTGTCACGGCAACGGTGATTGCCGGTCAGGACGCCGATTTGCTCGCTGGTGAGCTCGACTTGCATGAGACCGCCGCCGAGGCGCACGAAGAGGTTGCCGAATTGGACATGAAACCCTACGCAATTGGGGCAGGCGCGGGGGGGCTTGTGCTAGGCCTCATCGGCTGGGTTGTGCTTCGCAAGGGGAATTCGCGTAATCGCTCGACTGGAGGTGCCGCGTGAAGCTGAGCGTACTGTTTGCTGCGCTGGCGCTGGTATCGGCCAGTGCCTCGTGGAATGCCTTTGCTGGCGAAGGCCATGATCATGGCGATGAAGGTCCAGTTGTGGCAGGAGGCAATGGGCCACAACGGCAAGCCGATGGCAGTGTCTTTCTGCCAAAGCCGGCACAACGCCAGATCGGTGTTCGCACGTTGGTTACGGAAGCCGGCGAATTGCCGCGTACCACCGCGCTGGCCGGCAAGGTGGTCATGGACCCGAATGCCGGCGGAAAGGTGCAGGCCATGGTGGCTGGGCGCCTGGAGGCGGGCCCGCAGGGGTTGCCAAGCGTCGGTCAGGCCGTGAAGAAGGGGGACGTGCTGGCTTACGTTAGTCCTTCGACGGACCAGATCGAGCGGTCTAACCAGATGGCGCAATTGGCCGAGCTGCACGCGGCCAGGGCCCTTGTGGAAAAGCGCCTTGCGCGTCTGAAGGAACTCGCCGACACGGTACCGCGCAAGGAGATCGAGGCGGCCGAAAGCGAGCTTGCCAGCCTGAGGGCCAGATCGAAAGCGATCGGTGGTGGCCTCAATGCCCGTGATGTCCTGACCGCACCCGTCAGCGGTGTGATCGCATCGACTAACGCCGTGTCAGGCCAAGTGGTCGATGCGCGCGAGCTCGTGTTCGAGATCGTCGACCCGAAGCGGC
The DNA here is from genome assembly GCF_000310125.2 of Thauera sp. 27. NCBI lineage: Bacteria > Pseudomonadati > Pseudomonadota > Betaproteobacteria > Rhodocyclales > Zoogloeaceae > Thauera > Thauera sp. 27. Next base: position 4,453 of record NZ_AMXB01000071.1, on the reverse strand, counting down.
TGCGTGTCGAGGCGCTCTCCTATGATCCAGAAATAGCGGCGGATGTCGCCTCTGCAAGTCTTGCGGTCGGCGACCAGCGGATCCCGCTCACCTTCATCGGCGCCGCCCGCAGCCTGCGCGAGCAGGCCTTGCCGCTCACCTTTGCAGCCGAAGGGGAAGCGCTGGCCTTTCTTGCCGTGGGGCAGCCGGTCGAGGTCTTCGTCCAGTCGCGCAGCACGCAGCAGGGTGTAAGCGTTCCCGCAGCATCGGTGCTGAAGAATTCGGCAAACCAAACCATCGTCTGGGTAAAGACGGCGCCCGAACGTTTCGAGTCCCGGACCGTCACGATCGCGCCGCTGGACGGCGTGAACATTGCGGTGACGTCCGGCCTCGAAGCCGGCGAGCGGGTCGCCTCCCGTGCCGCCACGCTGATCAACCAGATCCGCTGACCGGGAGTCTATCCGATGTTCAAGTGGCTACTCGACAACAGCCTTGGTAACCGGCTGCTGGTGATTATCGCCAGCCTGGTACTGATGGCCTACGGTGCGTTCACGCTTTCGCGAACACCCGTGGACGTATTTCCGGATCTCAACAAGCCGACGGTCACGATCATGACCGAAGCCGGCGGCATGGCGGCGGAGGAGGTCGAGCAACTCATCACCTTTCCGCTCGAGACCACCATGAATGGTTTGCCCGGCGTGGAGTCAGTGCGCTCTACCTCGAGCTCGGGGCTGTCCTTCATCTACGTGACCTTCGACTGGAGTACCGAGATTTTCCGCGCCCGGCAGATGGTGTCGGAACGCCTCTCAGCCATGGAGGAAGGGTTGCCTGAAGACGTGATTCCGCGCATGGGGCCGATCAGCTCGGTCATGGGCGAGATCATGCAGATCGCGATCCCGATCGACACGGCGAAGATCTCGCCGATGCAGGTCCGAGAGTATGCGGACTGGGTTCTTCGTCCGCGCCTGATGGCGATCCCCGGCATCGCGCAAGTCATCCCGATTGGCGGAGAGGTGCGGCAGTTCCAGGTTCAGCCCGACACCCGCCGTATGGCTGAGCTCGGTGTTTCGTTGGAGCAGTTGGAAGGGGCGATTCGAGGCTTCTCGTCGAACACCTCGGGGGGCTTTCTCGAACTGAACGGGCGCGAGTATCTCATCCGCCATCTCGGTCGGACCTCGAGCCTGGAGGATCTGAAGAACCTCGCGATCACTGCGCGAGATGGCCAGCCGATCCTGCTGCGTCAGATCGCATCCGTGACCTTCGCAGCGGCGCCCAAACGGGGGGATGCGGGCTTCGAGGGCAAGCCGGCCGTCATCCTCGGCATTCAGAAGCAGCCTACGGCGGACACCATTCACCTGACTCGCTCGATCGAAACCGCGCTCGAAGAGATGAAGATATCGCTCCCGGCCGGGATGGATGCGCCGGAGGTGACCTTCCGGCAGGCGACTTTCATCGAGGCATCGATCAGCACGCTCAAGGGTAAGCTGATTGGCGCATCGGTGTTCGTTGCGGCAATCCTCTTCTTTTTTCTCGGCACCCTGCGCCCGACGATCATCGCGCTCACCGCGATTCCGGTGTCCATCTTCATGACGGCGTTGGTCTTCAAGTATTTCGGGCAGTCGATCAACACGATGACCCTTGGTGGTCTCGCGATTGCGATTGGCGGCTTGGTCGACGATGCGGTTGTGGGCGTAGAGAACGTGCTGCGCCGATTGAAGGAGGACCGCGCAAAGCATCACGACCATCGGCTTCACCCGATCGAACTCGTGGCGCGCGCAACGATGGAAGTGCGCTCGGCCATCCTTTACGCGACGATCATCATCGTGCTGGTGTTCTTGCCGCTGTTCGCGCTGCCTGGCATGGAGGGGCGGCTGTTCGTGCCGCTCGGCGTGGCGTTCATCGTCTCCACGCTCGCCTCGTTGGTCGTTTCGGTGACCGTGACGCCGGTGCTGTCCTTTTACCTGCTTCCCCGGATGAAGTCCCTCGATCACGGTGACACGCGCTTGCTCGCCTGGCTCAAGGCACGTTATCGCGGGGCGTTGCAGGGGGTGCTCGAGCACCCCAGGGCGGCCGTCACCGCGGGTGCGGTTGCGGTGGCAATTGCTGCCGCTGCGGTACCGTTCTTCCCCACGACCTTTCTGCCGCCGTTCAACGAAGGCACCTTGCTGATCGGCATGCGGCTCAACCCGGGCGTTACCCTGGCGGAGTCGACCGTGCTCGCGCAGCAAGCGGAAGTGCTCGTGAAACAGGTTCCCGAAGTGACGCACGTCGGGCGCCGAAGCGGGCGGGCCGAGCTTGACGAGCATGCGGAAGGTGTCCACGTCAGCGAGCTCGATGTGGGGCTGAAACCCGCCGGTGAGCTGAGCCGCTCAATGGGTGAGATCACCGCAGACATCCGGTCGCGACTGGTCAATCTGCCAGCTGCGATCGCGATCGGGCAACCGATCTCACACCGCATCGACCACATGCTGTCGGGCGTGCGCTCGCAGATCGCGATCAAGATCTTCGGCGAGGATCTCGACACCCTGCGCGGTCAGGCTGACGTATTGCGAACGCGGCTTGCCGCCATTCCGGGGCTCGCTGACCTGGAGATCGAGAAGCAAGTGCTCGCGCCGCAGATCAAGGTGCGGATCGACTATGCGGCCGCTGCCCGTTACGGGGTGCCGGCACCGCAGATTCTGGCCGCGCTGCAAAACCTCGTCGAGGGCGAGAAGGTCACCCAGATCGTCGAGGGTGGTCGACGGTTCGCATTGGTCGTTCGCCTACCGGAAACGGCGCGCTCGGTCGACGGGCTGGCTCAGATCCTGATCGAAACGCCGACCGGACATGTGCCCTTGTCGAAGCTGGCGTCGATCGAGGATGGTGACGGTCCGAACCAAGTGAGCCGGGACGACGGTAAGCGCCGCATCGTGCTCTCGGCCAATGCGCAGCAGCGTCCGCTATCGGAGGTCGTCGAGGACATCCGCACCGTCGTGGCCGACCTTAAGTTGCCCGAGGGCTACTTCATCACCCTCGGCGGGCAGTTCCAAGCTCAGGAAGAGGCATCCCGTTTGGTCGGGTTGCTTTCGATCGTCTCACTCGTGCTGATGTTCGTCGTGCTCTACAGCCGCTACAAGTCGGTTCGACTCTCGGCGCTCATCATGGCGAACATTCCGCTCGCACTGGTCGGGGCGGTGATTGGACTGTGGATCTCCGGTCAGCCGCTGTCGGTGGCGGCACTCGTCGGCTTCATCACGCTTGCAGGTATTTCGGTGCGAAACGGCATCCTCAAGGTGAGTCATTACCTCAACCTGATGCGTATCGAGGGCGAGAGCTTCGACCACACGATGATCCTGCGGGGCTCGATCGAGCGCCTGTCGCCGGTGCTGATGACCGCACTGGTAACCGCGTTTGCGCTTGCACCGCTGCTGTTCGAGGCCGAGCGCCCGGGTACCGAGATTCTGCATCCGGTGGCCGTGGTGATCTTCTCGGGCCTCATCAGTTCGACCCTGCTGGATACCTTCCTTACCCCTGCAATGTTCTGGCTCTTCGGCCGCCGCGATGCAGAGAGTCTGCTCGACGATCGAAACGCCGAAGCATTCTGACGCTGCTTAACCCGCCTCATGCAAACCAGAAAGGAAAAACCATGAAGTTCTCAAAAGTCGTCGCCCTCGCTGCTCTCGTGTCTGTGGGCCCCGCCTTTGCAGCCGACGAGCATGACCATGCTCACGAGCATGAATCGATGCATGGAGGCGTGGTGGTCGAGGTCAAGGATCTCGATCTCGAACTCGTTGCCAAGCCCGAGGTGATCCAGTTGCATCTTCGCGATCACGGCAAGCCTGTTGATGTGGCAAACGGCAGTGCCAAGCTCACGCTGCTGTCTGGCGCAAACAAGCAAGATGTCGAACTCAAGCCTGCAGGTGATCGACTCGAAGCCAAGGGTAGCTTCAAGGTCGGCGCCGGCACCAAGCTGGTCGCGGTTGTCACCCTTCCGGGCAAGCCTTCCACCACGGCACGCTTCACACTGAAGTGACTCCGCCCGACCGCCTGCGGCAACGGCGCGCAGGCGGTCACCTCAGGCGCTCGGCGGTAGCAAGTTGAAAGCACTGTTGTGAGTTAACCAGCGGCCTGCCCCGCAGATGTTGTTCGCGGCGCAGACGGCTCAGCGGTTCTGCACGCTTGCACTATGATGCAACTATGCATCTCATCACCGTCAAACCCGAAGAAGTCTTCCAAGCCTTGGCCGACCGCACCCGCACCCGCATTCGCATCATGCGTCTGCTCGTAGACACCGGCGAAGAGATCTGTCTATGCGAATTGGTGGACAGCCTCCAAGAGCTGCAATACAAGCTCTCTCGCCACCTGAAAACGCTGCGTCAGGCTGGCCTGCTGAGCGCCATCAAGGATGGCCGCTGGCTCGTAAGCGGTAACCGAGCGGCGTTCTTGCCTACTTCGAGCGCGGGTGGAGATCGGATCGAAGCGGATTGGCCGCGAA
>NZ_AMXB01000070.1:0-11491 GCF_000310125.2 Thauera sp. 27 | reverse complement strand
GGGGATGTCCCCGCGTTCAAGGAGAAGTGTCATGAGCCCCTTACGTCAGCAGATGATCGACGCGATGGTGCTGCGCGGATTGGCACGGCGCACGCAGCAGGCCTACCTGTCGGTGGTGGCGCAGTTGGCCGCGTACTACCACTGCAGCCCCGACCGGCTCGATGGCGCGCAAGTCAAGGCCTGGCTGCTGCACCGGATCACCGAGCGGCACCTGGCCTACACGACCGTGAACCAGGCCGTGTGCGCCCTGAAGTTCTTCTTCGACATCGTGCTGGGCCGCAGGGCCGAGGCCATCACGATTCCCTACGCACACACGCCGCAACGTCAGCCGGAGATCCTCTCGCGCGAGGAACTGGCACGCCTGTTCGAGGCGGCCGCCAATCTGCGCACGCGCACGCTGTTGATGACGGCCTACGCGGCCGGACTGCGGGTGTCCGAGGTGTGCGCACTGCGCATCGCCGACATCGACAGCGCACCGGATCGCATGTGCATCCGGGTGGTGGCAGGCAAGGGCGGCAAGGATCGCTACACGCTGCTCAGCCCGAGCCTGCTCGAAGCGCTGCGCGTCTATTGGCGCATCTGCAAACCCCGCGTCTGGCTGTTCCCTCGCGCCACCGACGCCGCCCAGCCGTTCGACATCAGCAGTGCGCAACGTGCGTACTACCGTGCCCGCGACCGGGCCGGCATCACCAAGACGGGCGGCATCCACACGCTGCGCCACGCCTTCGCCACCCATCTGCTGGAGGCCGGCGTCGATCTGGCCACGCTCGCGAAGCTCCTGGGCCACGGCCACCTGTCGACCACGCAGCGCTACCTGCATCTGGCGCGTCCGGGTTCAATCCCCCACGACAGCCCGCTCGATCTGCTGCGCCGGCTCTGAGGCCGAGCGGCCATGGACCGACCCACGCTGGCCGGCATCCTGCGTGAGCACGGCAGCCCCACGCGCTCAATCCACTGGCAATCCAGCACCCACGCTGGCTCTACGGCGCGTTGTTCGACAGTGCGGCGGCGACCTTGCTCGAGCTCGCCGCCCACCCGCGCTGGCTGGGCGCCGTGCCTGGCTTCAGCCTCGTGCTCCACACCTGGAGTCAGGACCTGCGCATGCACCTGCATGTGCACGCCCTCATCACCTGTGGCGGGCTCGACGCCGAGGGCAGATGGCGCACACCGGTGCGCGGCACGCGCTTCCTGTTTCCCGTCCAGGCCGCCTCGAAGGTGTTTCGGGGCAAGTTTCTCGCGCGGCTCGACGCGGCCCACCGCAGCGGCGAACTGGCCGACGATCCGAGCGCTGCGCCGGGTGCATGGCAAGCCCGGCGCCGTGTGCTGCTCGCGCACGACTGGGTGGTCTACGCCACGCCGCCGCCAGGCGGGCCCGCCCAGGTGCTCGATTACCTTGCCCGTTACACGCACCGCGTGGCGCTCTCGAACGACCGCCTGCTCGGCTGCGATGGGGGCCAGGTGCGCCTTCGGGTGCGCGACAACGAAACCGGCGGCAGACCTACGGTGAGCCTGCCGACCGACACCTTCATCGGACGCTTCCTGCGCCACGTGCTGCCGGCCGGCTTCAAGCGCCTGCGCCACTACGGGCTGCTCGCCTGTGGCCACAAGCGGGCCCGGCTCGCCGCCGCCCGTTTGGCACTTCAGACACCGGCACCACAAGCAGTCGCTATCGAAGCGGCCGAGGACTTCCTCGCCCGCGTCAGTGGGGAAGATCCGCGATGCTGCCCGCACTGCAGGGTCGGGCGTTGGCACACGGTCGAGATCGTCATGGCTCGCCGGTACGATCCGCCTGCGCCGGCGCCGCGCTGTCGGGATGGGCCGCCATGAACGTGCATTTGATCCGGGCTCGATCCTTGCCGATGCGGTGCTCGCACCGGCAGGCCGTGGCACGTTCCCGGACTGGCGAACGCGACCGACAACACCCGCCCGACGCAGGGTCGGCACACGATTGCGGCCGATTACGGCGATGGCCGCGAGCGCTGAGCCGGGAGCGGCGACCCGCTGATGCCAGGGGCCTGTCGCGCTCTATCCAATGTGGATGAGCCGCGCGTAGAATCCCCAGTATCACCGCCAGCGCGGCGGTTCAGTTCAACAAGGCTTATCCCTCGCGGCAGGCGCCCGCGCACTGGACGGCGCTTGCGGCGCGAGGGATAAACCCTATTCGTTAGAGCCATCTATCCCACATGGAACGCGAGGCATACCACAGAAATTTTTTCCCGCTGCTCGTCGATAGCATTGTTTTGCTTGAATCCGCAGAGCTTGAACGGAATCCAGATCTTTCAAACACTCTTGCAAGAAGCTCTATTATCAACTCGATGCTGATACCGGAAGTTGTGGCGAACATATGCGTGGAAACGCTTGATCTTGAGCGGTCCATTTTCCAAGAAATCGACAAGCTGTCTGTTCTTGGAAAATTCGACTTCTTCCTGCGAACCACATTTCGCAATAGAAAGATCGATCGAGGAATATCTGTGGTCCAGGGGCTGCAAGAAATCAAGAAACTGAGAGATGGTTATGTCCACCCCAAGAAGCAGAAGGTTATCTGGGTTCATTCTTCCGAAGACGAAGCAACTGCCGAGAGAGAAGAAAGCTTATTGTTAAAAATTGCCACCAACTCGAATTTCTGGCACACAGCAGATGCGGTCGCTGTCATGAGGGGCACTCACGATTTCTTGTATTACTTCTTTCACGACTGTTGTCGCTACAGTAAGAAGAAGGTGGCTAGCCTTCTGTTCTCCGAAGAGGTTGTTCCAGATGAGGAGAGTCTAACCATCCCGTATCTACACAAAGCAACCCGAGATCTTTTGAATGAATGGAATGTAAATGTCTCCTACGTCAAACTCGGATGGCTCTAACCCCTCATTCCACCGGACCTGCGCGAAAAGCCGCGCAGTCCGGTGAATTCAAACGTTATGCATCATGAACACCATGCTGCAGATTCCTGAACCCGACTATGACGACCCGAAGGAAATCTATGCATTCTTCGGACTTACATATTACAAAGCCGCGGTTCTTGAGCACGGCGTGCTTAACCTTGCCGTCGCAATGCTGGCAAAACGCACGCCGGGAATCACAGTGGGCGACGTCGATAAACTCTATGAGTCCTTTGACAAGAAAACATTTGGTCAAGTGATCAATGCAGCAAAGCGCAAGTTCGCCGTCCCGAGTGACCTCGAAGCCGATCTTGCCCGTGCGTTGGAGCAACGGAACTACCTCGCACATCGCTTCTTTGTGGTCCACGATGTTGATCTTATGGTTCCATCTGGGCGACGGAAGATGATCGACGAATTGATTGAAATTCTGAAACACCTGAAATCGGTTGATGCGCGCATGGATACGCTATGGATGACAGCTTGGGCGTCCTTTGGGATCACCAAAGAATGGATAGAACAGCAGATGCAAGAGTATGTTGCCCATAGGCAGGCGAATGATGCATAACAAGCGCTTGCATCCGACCGTCAAAAAGCTGCGCTTTTCGCCGTCGGCTGAAGCTTAACGTTGGGCGTCATGAAACTACTCTCTCTCAAGCACCCTCCGAAGGTTCAATCCGTTTGGCGTGCCGTGCTGGCCGGAATGGTGGCGCACCCGCTGTCCGCGGTTCTTTTTAGCGTCGTGTATTGGGTCCTCCGTCCGTTCGTGTGGGCTGCCATCTATTCCGAACCTTATCGCTCTCTGCCCGGGCCGTATCCACCCGAAAGCGGTGAGTGGCTCTTTGTTCAAGGGTTTGGGTTCTGCGCATCGGTAGTCGCTGGAGCACTTGCCGCGCACTGGTCACCACGTAAATCAAAGCTGCCCATCGCTCTTCTAGTGGCGCTTTCTATCGGGGCGTTGTTCTTTACCCAATTTCCTTTGAATGCGTCGGCCCTCCGTAACGTCCTCTATGCGTTGCAAACGCCGGTAGGTCTTGTGCTCGGCGCAGTTTTCCTTTGGCGTTGGCAATCTGCAAATGACGCCCAACCCTGCGGTCAACCGGACCTTGCGCATAAAGCCGCGCAAGGCCGGTTACCTTGAATGTGTGCGCCGGGCATGGCGCGTTACTTCGTAGGTGAAAGTCCTACGGCCAGGCGAGCAGAGTCGAAGGCAAGGAGAAGGGCAAGGGCGTTGTCGTGAGACAGGGTCTGAAGGAAGTCCAATCCGAAACTGCGGGGCGATGAACAAGAACCGGATATGAGGCGTGGTGTATCTGGGGCGAGCGGGCACGTGACCGTGAAGCCCTCTATCTGCGGCAGCAAGGTGCACTTTGTAAATCCGGCGTCCATGCAGGGAAGGTAACGTGTCTTACCCCGGGAGATCTCCCCGGTGCTTCAATAGATCGAAGCTGGGCGTCTGGAGACGGACGCTGAATATCGTGGAGAGGTCAGCAGAGGGCATAGTAGGCGGCGCCACCGCCGAAGGCCTGAACGATGAAAGACAAAGGAGCGTGGTGAAGAGAGACGGGACAGCATCTGCGCAAGCGGGCTGCGGCGACGCCGCAGGATGAACTCGTCGCTGGATCGCTGTGCTGGCCAATGTGGTGCTGGATGAACTGGATTGGGAACTGGACCGGCGTGGCCACCGTTTCGCCCGATATGCCGATGACTGTAACATTCTTGTCAGGATCAAACGTTCGGGAGAGCGGGTGATGGCAAGCGTGACACGCTATGTCAGTGACACACTGCGACTCACAGTGAATCCGCTGCAGTGGGGTAAGACGCACCGCAGGTGCGGCAAAAGCGCGGTGGATCGGCCCATGAACCGCAAGTTCCTGGTTTTCACGGTCAGCCGCAACGGAGCGAAGCTGAAGGTGGCCGATAAGGCTCTTGAGAAGCTGAAGGACCGGGTGCGGGAACTGACCCGTCGCACCAGAGGCATCACAATTGTCAGGATTGTTGCAGAGCTGAGAGAAACCCTGCTTGGTTGGAAAGCGTACTTCGGCATCGCCGAGGTGCTGAGTCCTCTGCGCGATATTGACAAGTGGGTACGACGCAAGTTGCGCTGCTATCTTTGGAGACAATGGGGTCCGGCTGGCTACCGGGAACTGCGCAAGCGTGGCGTTACAGTGCGCGAAGCCTGGAATACCAGCAAATCTGCTCACGGCCCGTGGCGGTTGTCCAGGACGCCAGCATTGGCCCTTGCGTTACCATTACGCTACTTCAACAACTTGGGACTACCCAGCCTTGCGCCGCGGTAGGAATTTAATTCATCGAACCGCCGGATACGTGACCCGTTCGTCCGGTGGTGTGGGAGGGAGGGGCTGTGAGGCTTCTTTCTATCCCGGTTAGATTTGACGGGACATCTATGACTGGGCTTCCACTTCAACTTAAGACAGCAAGATTGCATCTTCGACAGTTCGCGCACGTTGATTGGTCTTCACTGCATGAGCACTACAGCGATCCAGAATGCACGAAGTTCACCTTCGGGCGTGCTCTTTCAGAAGGTGAAAGCTGGCGCGCGATGAGCAGCATGCTTGGGCATTGGGCCATTCGCGGGTACGGTCCATATGCTGCCGTTGAGGAAAAAACGGGCAAAGTCATCGGGGCAGTTGGCATGTGGTATCCGAATGACTGGCCTGAACCAGAGATCAAGTGGGCCCTGTCGCGTCAATTTTGGGGCAAGGGTTTTGCATCTGAGGCGGTGCGAGCCATTCAGCCGCGAGCCTTTGAGTGCTTGGGCAATAAAGCGCCGATCAGCTTTATTAATGCTGAAAACGAACCATCCATTCGGCTCGCTATCGCGGTAGGAGCTAAGCATGAGAAGACCATGGAATTTCGAGGCTCACCTTGGCACGTCTTCCGTCATCCAAGTGAAGCCGATAAATAGTTTCAGCAATCCATGTCACACCATCGTCTAACGGCACGTTCCTCACGGACGTCGATCCGCTGCGCGGCTTGCCGCCGGTGAACGTGGGCGTTGAGGCTGTAGAAAGACCTTCCGCCCGTACGCGGAGCGCGATGCGAAAGGTATAATTCCGCATCGCTTCCCGGAGCCCTGCGATGCCCCGCTTCAAGACGCCCGCCTATGGCCTGAAGATGACTCCGGTGGATTTCGACCGGCAGGTGATTCCGGGGAGTTTCGAGCACGCGCTCTGTCACCTGATCGATCATGAGATCGATCTTGCGCCGCTGGTGGCGTGCTGCCACAACGACACCAGCGGTGCCTCGGCCTTCGCGTCAGCTGTACAGCGTCGGCAACCGCTGACCAGGACTGCTTGCCCGAAAATCGGGTTTTTCTACACCGTCGTTAGGCCTCTTCACCATTTGTTCGCAAAAGGAGAAACACCATGAAAAGCAATCCGGTTGCGTGGTTTGAAATCTACGTTCAGGACATGCCCCGTGCGAAGGCGTTTTACGAGGCTGTGTTTCAAGGCACATTAGAAGAACTGAAGAATCCTGACCCCAACGGCTTCCCTGAAATGGAGATGTGGGCATTTCCGATGTCAATGGAGGGGGCCGGTGCAGCAGGAGCACTGGTGAGAATGGCAGGGTGCCCTTCTGGTGGTAGTACCTTGGTCTATTTCTCCTGCGAGGATTGTTCAATTGAGGCTGAGCGAGCGGCGGCGCATGGAGGTGAGCTCTTCAAGGGCAAGATGTCTATTGGTGAGCACGGCTTCATTGCGATGGTTGTCGATACTGAAGGCAATATGATTGGCCTTCATTCAATGCAGTGAATGCGTGGTCTGACACTGGGCTCCTAGGGACGCGCCGCAAGCGACGCGACCCTGAGCTTTTGAGTTAGACACCACGGGGAGTCTCCCTGCATGACACTAAGCAATCGGGTCGTCCTAGCCCTCGCGTTCTTCGGCTCATTCTTTGTGGTGGGGGCATTCTATTGGCCGATCCCCTACGCCCAGATTTCGCTGCCCAATGCCGTGTGGGGCTTGCCCCTCGTCGTCGTCGCTGCCCTTGCTGCTCTACCACGCGTCCTTTCGAGCACTCGTTTTTGGCCCTCCGCCCTGATCGTCGGGGCCTCGGTCCCTGCAGCAGTCCTGGCTCGCGTCATCTACGATACTTCGTCGAACCCCAGCTCTCACAATCTGTGGCCATTCGAGATGATTCTGGCCACCGGGCCTGGCCTTCTGGCGGGTGTTTCGGGTGCACTCGTGGGTGGTTTTCTGGGCAGCCGGAAGCGTTATCGGTGATCTGTCGCGTGGGTGCGCCCCGGTTTGCCATGATGATGAGCGACAGCGTCGGCGACCGCCGACAGGGACCGAATTAACGGTAATCGCGTTTTTATACACAGTCGTCAGGCTTTCATATTCATGAGCAAGCGCATTCTTGTAGTCCTTGGCCACCCAGACAACGACAGTTTTTGTGGTGCTATCGCTAATTCGTACATTGAGGGAGCCAAGGCCGCGGGTAATGAAGTTCAACTGATTTCCGTTGGTGACCTGGCTTTTGATCCAGTGCTCCACAAGGGCTACACTGTCATTCAGGAGCTTGAGCCTGATCTGGTAGCTGGACAAGCTGCAATCACCTGGGCACAGCATATCGTTTTCGTGTATCCCATCTGGTGGGGTGCTATGCCTGCTTTGCTCAAAGGCTTCATCGATCGAGTTTTTCTGCCTGGCTTCGCGTTCAAGTACCGGGAGGGTTCTCTGTTCTGGGACCGCCTGCTTTCAGGGCGCTCAGCTCACCTGCTCGTTACCATGGATACACCGCCTTGGTATTTCCGCTGGGTATATCGCATGCCAGGGCATAATCAGATGAAGCGCACCATTCTCGAGTTCAGCGGCATCAAACCTGTCGCCATTTCGAGCTTTGGCCCCGTCAAGGATTCAAGTCAGGCAAAGCGTGAGAAATGGCTCGCCAAGGCAAATGCATATGGCCGCCATGCGTAACATGCTGGACCAGCGAGGCGTGCCAATAATGTCGCGTCTCTTGCCAGAGTGTTAAGCCTCCACCAAATCTATCCGATCCCATGAGAGGGTTTTTGACGATGGACATTCCGCGGATATTCAATATCACGGAGCGTGCGCACCGCATCCACAATCCGTTCACACCCGAGAAGTTCGCGACTCTTGGCGCTGCATTGCGTCTGGAGCCAGGGGCGCGCGTGCTCGACCTTGGTAGCGGTTCGGGGGAAATGCTGTGCATGTGGGCGCGCGATCACGGCATTATCGGCACCGGCATCGATATGAGTTCGTTGTTCTCCGAACAGGCGAGACAACGAGCTGAAGAACTCGGTGTTGCCCATCAAGTCAGGTTCATTCACGGCGATGCGACTGGTTATGTCGCTGATGAGAAGGCCGACGTGGCCGCTTGTGTTGGTGCCACATGGATCGGCGGAGGCGTCGCTGGCACCATTGAGCTTCTGGCACGTAGCCTGCGGAGCGGCGGAATTATCCTGATCGGCGAACCTTATTGGCGGCAATTGCCGCCAACGGAAGATATCGCCAAGCGATGTCTTGCAAGTTCGGTCTCTGATTTCCTTGTGCTTCCAGAACTGATCTCGTCTTTCGGCAAGCACGGCTACGACGTCGTTGAGATGGTTCTAGCTAACCAAGACGGTTGGGATAGATACGAGGCGGCCAAATGGCTCACGATGCGCCGATGGCTCGAGGTCAATGCCGATGACGAGTTGGCAGAAGAGGTGCGCGCACAACTGACTGCGGAGCCTGCACGCTATGCCGCTTACACCCGCGAATATCTTGGCTGGGGTGTGTTCGCGCTCATGCGACGGTAAACCTCGCATCTTTGCCGTATCGCCAGAGGGGCAGCGCCGACCTTTGCGCTTTGGGCTGTCGGCCCGAGCCAACATTCCACCGACGCTGTGCGACAAAGCTATGCGGCGCCAGTGAATTCAGACGTGAGCTCTACAAGGAACTGACTCCATGCAAAAAAACAAACTCCTGATCGCGGCAGCCATTTGTAGTGGGGTGGCTGCATTGTTGCATTTGGGTTGCATTATCTTCGGCGGTGACTGGTATAGGTTTCTTGGCGCTGGAGAACAAATGGCGCAAATGGCCGAGGCGGGGCATATTTATCCGACGATAGTTACATCGGCTATTGTTGCAGTGCTGTCAATTTGGTCGCTTTATGCTCTGTCTGGTGCAGGTGTTATTTTAAGACTCCCATTATTGCGCTTGGTGCTGTGCGTAATCGCCGCAATATATTTGATGCGGGGGGTGGCTTTTATGCCGTTAATGCATGTTTTTCCAGAAAACAGCCTTGCATTCTGGGCGGTGAGCTCGGCTGTATGCGTTGTATTGGGTTTGCTTTATGTGTTGGGTATTAGGCAGTCATGGGCGTATATTAGCGAAAAACATTCTTGACATTGTCATCGTTTATCGCAACGGTAGGCACTGGAGTTCATGCAGCGATCCGACTCATCTTCTTCGCTGCGGCGACGCTGTTCGCGCAGACGGCCCCCGCTGCGGGGTAGAAGTGCGTGTCGGCTGATCGCATGGGCCAACGCCCAAGGCGTTTACCTTTGCCAAGTCCTTGCCGCATCCCGTCCCAAACGATGATTCTGCTAACAGTGTTTGAGCTGCCGTTGCGGGGTGCCGCCGAGAAGCTGCGCTACTCGGCTTCCTCGCTGGTTCCGTGTAGGCAGGCAAGTCCGCAATTGAAAGGGCAAGGCAAGGTTTGTAGATGGCGGTGTGCTCACGTAACAGTCGTCGGTTGTCGCCCCTCGGGACGGGGGCGATCATTCTGCCGCTTTGCGGCCAGGAACCCGCGCCTGTGCCGGGAGTTGGCGTTCGCGTAAGGAGCAGTTGATGCCCATGGATAAGCAGAAGTGGAATCCGGCGCAGTACGCTGAGGAGGCGCACTTCGTCTCGGAGCTCGGTGCTCAGGTGGTTGATCTACTGGCGCCGTGTGCGGGCGAGCGGATTCTGGATCTCGGCTGCGGAGATGGAACACTCGCGAAGGCGCTGCACGATGCTGGTTGCCGAGTGGTCGGCGTGGACGCAAGTCCCGAGATGGTCGCCGCGGCCATCAGCACGGGAGTGGATGCCCGTGTCGTCGATGGGCATGAGCTACGGTTCGATGCCGAGTTCGACGCGGTGTTTTCCAACGCTGCCTTGCACTGGATGACGCGTCCGGGCCTCGTTTTGGATGGGGTCTATCGAGCGCTGAGGCCCGGTGGTCGTTTTGTGGGGGAGTTTGGCGGCCATGGCAATGTGGCGACAATCCTGCGGGCGCTGGAAGAGGCGCTTGGCACCAGAGGCATTGACGCTACGCCCTTGAATCCGTGGTTCTTCCCAAGGGCTGACGAGTACCACGCACTACTGACGCGTTATGGCTTCGAGCCGGTGAAGGTGCAGGCTTTTTCTCGGCCGACGCCTCTGCCAGGAGACGTGACGGGTTGGCTCGAGACCTTCGCGCAAATCTTCATCAATAGCCTTCCGAAAGAGGCGCGCAAGGCGTTTGTCGTGGAGGTTGTCGAGCGTTGCCGGCCGGCTCTTTGCGATGGAGACGGGCGTTGGATGGCGGATTACGTCCGCTTGCGGTTTGTTGCGACCAGGCCTTTCGGAGCCAGTGCGGTGGTTAAGCCGAGCGTTTCTTCCGCTTGACGCGACGCGGCTTCGCCCTACGCTGCGACACCGATCATCGGCGCGATAATCCCACCATGCTCAAAACGCTCTTCGTCTTCGATCGCTCAGAAGCGGTCTCCGCCTGGTCCGCGATCGACGATCGTGTGATGGGGGGTGTGTCGCGCAGCGCCCTTCGTTTCGATCCGGCCGGCCATGCCGTGTTCAGCGGGCAGGTTGCGCCCGACAACAATGGCGGTTTCGCCTCGGTGCGCGCGTCGGTCACGCCGCTGCCGGCAGGGGGCATCGACGCCATTGAGCTCGTCGTGCGCGGGGACGGCCGCCGCTACAAGCTCAACCTGCGCATCGATCGCGGCTTCGACGGTGTCAATTACCAAGCCGGCTGGGTGACGCCGGCCGGTATCTGGACCCGACTGGCATTGCCCCTGGCTGACTTCCGGCCCACCTGGCGCGGGCGCGCGGTGGCCGACGCGCCGGCGCTGCGCAGTGCGTGTATCGAACAGGTGGGGCTGATGATCGCCGATGGCCAGTTCGGAGGCTTCGAGCTGGCCATCCAGGGGATCTGGGCGGCTGGCCGGGGGGCTGCTCAGTTGTGACACAGTCGGCCGCCGCGCCGCGGTGGGGGTGTGCCAGAGTTGAACGCTGCTGCGTGGCATTGCGCCGGGGCCTGGGGCGCAGGCTTGCCTTGGCGGCGGTCTGCGCCTGCCCGAGCGGGCTGGCATATCGCTTGCATGATGCGTGCGCATGAGTACGACGACCGAAACGATTCCATCCGCAGCCATGTCCGTGGCCGGCGTGCAGCCCCGGGACTGGACTTGCCCGTTCTGCAGCCTGCTGTGCGATGGCTTGGCGCTCGCGCCTGGGCCCGTGCTGCAGCTTCGCGGCGGGGATTGTGCGCGTGCGCGGGCGGGGCTGGCGGCCTTCGATCATCCGGCGGCCGCGGCGTCCTGCGTCGATGGCGTACCGCGGGGGCTGGATGCGGCGCTCGACGCGGCGGCGGCGCGGCTTGCGGCGGGGCGC
>NZ_AMXB01000069.1:0-11673 GCF_000310125.2 Thauera sp. 27 | reverse complement strand
GGCTCGCGCCGCTCCTACGGGAGAGCGCCGCGGTGCCTGTTCCCGCCGTAGGAGCGGCGCAAGCCGCGAGGGGTTGAAGGCGATGGGCGTCGGGCGGGTGCGATGAAAGGCTCGCGGCTGGCGCCGCTCCTGCAGAAGAGCGCGGCAGCGTTTGTTCCCGCCGTAGGAGCGGCGCGAGCCGCGAGGGGTTGAAGGCGATGGGCGTCGGGTGGGTACGATGAAAAGCGCGCGGCTGGCGCCGCTCCTACGGGAGAGCCCACCGCGGCGATGCCTTGATAAATCAGAATTCACTGATATACTTCATGACAACCCAACTTCCACTCGAGGACCTGTCATGCTGCGCTTCGACATCGCCCCCGTCTGCTCCAACGCCTATCGCTTCCAGGCCGCTGTCACCCTGGCGGTGAGCGCCATCTATTTCTTCACGCCCTACCAGTGGGTAGCGATCATCCTCGCGCTGGGCGGTGCACTGCGCGGCTTCGTGTCACCCCACAAGTGCCCGTCCTATCTCGCTTTCTCCGCCCTCACCCGCAAGCTGGGCATGGCCAAGCCGATCAACGCCGGGGCCAAGATGTTCGCCGACAAGCTGGTGGCGATCGCCGGCACGATCATGTTCGTCACCTGGCTGATGGGCTCTGAGATCGGCCTGATCCCGGCCGCCGTACTGATGGTGTTCGCCTTCATCGACCTCGTCAGCGGCTTCTGCGCCGCGTGCTGGGCCTACGCCATGTGGTACAAGGTGCGCGGCACCTGATCCGCTCCAGCGGCATCGCACACTGCATGAAGCAAAGCCCGGCCAACGTGCCGGGCTTTCTGCTTCTGCCGGCCAACACCGCAAGACAGGGCGCTAGGCCGGCATCCGCGCCAGGGGCTGGGCTGGACGGCGCTCACTTCATCCCGGCCAGCCCGGCAAGGCGCCGCCGCGACTCCTCAGGCCCGCGGAACACCAGCGGCTTCGCCACCACTGCAACCTCGCCGCGCTCGGCGCGCACCACGGCCTCCACCACCTTGTGGTGCGCGGGCGACTTGTCGCACACCGGGTCGGCTGCGGCGGGGTCGCCGGTGAGCATGAAGGCCTGGCAGCGGCAGCCACCGAGATCCTTTTCCTGCTCCGGGCAGCTGCGACAGGGCTCCTTCATCCAGCCCTTGCCCCGATAGCGGTTGAAGCCCTCGGAGTCGAACCAGATGCTGCGCACGTCCAGGTCGCGCACATTGGGGAAGGCAAGACCGGGCAGCATGCGCGCCGTGTGGCAAGGCAAGGCGGTGCCGTCGGGGGTGATGGTGAGGAAGACGTTGCCCCAGCCGTTCATGCACTTCTTGGGCCGCGTCTCGTGATAGTCGGGCACGACGAAGAAGATGCGGATGCGCTCGCCGTAGCGCTGGCGGCGCTCGTTGGTGACGCGCTCGGCGCGCTCGATCTGTTCGCGCGAGGGCAGCAGCTGGTCGCGGTTGAGCATCGCCCACGAGTAGTACTGGCTGTTGGCGAGCTCCAGGTACTCGGCGCCAAGCTCGACCGCCATGTCGATGATGCGGTCGATGTAGTCGATGTTGAGGCGGTGGATCACGCAGTTCATCACCATCGGCCAGCCGTGGTCCTTGATGGTGGCGGCCACCTTCTGCTTGAGCTCGAAGGTGCGGGTGTGCGACAGGAAGTCGTTGAGCTCCCTTGTCGAGTCCTGGAACGAGAGCTGGATGTGGTCGAGGCCGGCGTCCTTGAGCGCCCGCGCCCGCGCATCCGTGAGGCCGACGCCCGAAGTGAGCAGGTTGGTATAGAAGCCGAGCTTGTGCGCCTCCGCGACCAGCACCTCGAGGTCGTCGCGCAGCAGCGGCTCGCCGCCGGAGAAGCCGCACTGCACACTGCCGGCTGCGCGTGCCTCGCGCAGCACGCGCAGCCAGTCGTCGGTGCACAGTTCGTCCGGCGCATGGGCGAAATCGACCGGGTTGTAGCAGAACACGCAGTGCAGCGGACAGCGGTAGGTCAGTTCGGCCAGCAGCCACAGCGGCGGGCCGGGCTGGTGTTTAACGACTTCGGGCGCATTCATGGCCTCACCTCACACGTCGATCCACTGCTGCTTGCGCGCCAGCTCGAGAAAGGCAACAACGTCGGCTTCGAGCCCGGCGGTGGCGAAAGCCTGCTCCAGGTCGGCGACCACCTCGGCCACGCTGCGCACGCCGTCGCAGCGGCGCAGGATCTCGCCCGCGCTCTGGTTGAGCTTGACCATGCCTTCCGGGTAGAGCAGCACCCAGGCCTGCTGCACCTCTTCCCACTGCAGGCGGAAGCGCTTGGAGACGCGCGGCGTGGCGGTCGCGCCGATCGCCGAGGTGTCACTCATCGCGCGCCCCCTTGCGCGGACCCACGATCGCCACCTTGCACTGACTCAGCATGATCGCGTCGGCCATCGCCCACAGCACGTCGAGCTTGAACTGCAGGATGTCGAGCGCGCGCTGCTGCATCGCCCGGCTCTGGCTGAAGTAGTCGAGCGTGAAGCGCAGGCCGTGCTCGACGTCGCGCCGCGCCTGGGTGAGGCGGTTGCGGAAGTACTGCAGGCCGGCGGTGTCCACCCAGGGGTAGTGCGTGGGCCAGGTGTCCAGGCGCTGCTGGTGGATGTGCGGCGCGAAGAGCTCGGTGAGGCTGGAGGCCACCGCTTCCTGCCATGGGCGCTGGCGGGCGAAGTTGATGTAGGCGTCGACCGCGAAGCGGGTTGCCGGCGCGACGAAGCGCAGCGAGGTGACGTCGTCGCGGCTGAGGCCGGTGGCTTCGCCGAGCCGGACCCAGGCCTCGATGCCACCGGGGTCCTTGACGTCGCCGATCTCGAAGCCGTCGTGATCGAGGATGCGCTGGATCCATTCACGGCGGATCGCGCGGTCGGGGCAGTTGGACAGGATGGCAGCGTCCTTCACCGGGATCGAGATCTGGTAGTAGAAGCGATTGGCCACCCAGCCCTGGAGCTGTTCGCGGGTAAGCTTGCCCTCGGCCATCATGACGTGGAAGGGATGGTAGATGTGGTAGCTCGTGCCCTTCTCGCGCAGCAGGGCCTCGAACTCTTCGGGAGACCATGGCGGCTGATCGCCGGTACTGGTGATCAGCGCCGCGGTATGTTCGATGCTCGATTGTTCGATGTAGCTCACAGCGCGATCTCCATGCCGTCGAAGGCGACCTCGATGCCGTGCGCAGCCAGTTCGGCGCGCTCGCGGCTGTCCTCGTCGAGGATCGGGTTGGTGTTGTTGATGTGGATCAGCACCTTGCGCGTAGTCGCCGGCAGCCTGTCCAGCCACTCGAGCATGCCGCCGGGGCCGGATTGCGGCAGGTGGCCCATGGCGCGCGAGGTCTTCTGCGAGGCGCCAAGGCGGATCATCTCGTCGTCGGTCCACAGCGTGCCGTCGACCAGCACGCAATCGGCAGCCTGCATGGCGGCCCACACGTGGGGCTCCATCTCGCCCAGGCCGGGGGCGTAGAACAGCCGCTTGCCGCTCGCCGCATCGACCAGGGTAACGCCGATGTTGTCGCCCGCCTGCGGGCAGTCGCGGTGTGGCGAGTACGGTGGCGCGTTGCTGGTCAGCGCCAGGGCCTCGAAGCCGAGCCCGGGCGCGCCGTCGATGGCGAAGCGCGTCTGCAGCGGCAGCTCGCGCCAGGCGATGCCGCTGTAATGGCCGAGCACGCCGAACACCGGGTTGCCCACCGACAGGTCCTCGCGTACGCAGGCGGTGCACCACACCGGCCATGGCTTGCGGTGCTCGCGCAGCATGTAGAGGCCGGTGGTGTGGTCGATCTGGGCGTCGATCAACACGATCGCGGCGATGCCGGTGTCGCGCAGCGCACGCGCCGGTTGCAGCGCGGGAAAGCTGCGGATCTGCTGCAGCACGTCGGGGGATGCGTTGAACAGCACCCAGTTCTCGTCGTCGCCACTGACGGCGATCGACGACTGGGTGCGGGCCTGGGCGCGGATGCGGCCCTTGCGCAGGCCGTCGCAATTGGGACAGTTGCAATTCCACTGCGGGAAGCCGCCACCGGCGGCGGAACCGAGCACGCGGATCTTCATCGGTTCTCCTCGGGCCCACGCGCTGGCCGGGTCGACCCGTGCGGGCCATGCACGCACAGGGCGCGCACGCAAAAAGGGCGACACGGCGCTGGGACACGCACCGTGTCGCCCCGGATCACGCCTTAGCGGTTGGCGATGTACATGGTGATTTCAAAGCCGAAGCGCATGTCGCTGGCTGCGGGGGTTTCCCATTTCATGGTCGTCTCCTGTCTCGTCTCTGGGTGGGATCGGCACCGCTTGTCGGCACCGCCGACCGGTCAGCCGGCCGTGTGAGTAAGATTGGCTGGACGAGGAATAATTCGCATCACGAAAGTGCGGAAGCTGGCCTCATGAAAATCTTGAGCCCCCCTCGCCTCGAGTCCCTCGCGCTGCGGGCGGTTCAGGCCCCGGGGGCATTTCGTTGCTCCGTCTGCCTACGTAGCGGGTGGCACGAACAGTGCCGTGCGTGCAGCCTCGAGGACGGCACGTACTGCGGGTTGCTTGACGTGGCGTTCGGTGCTGATCAGCCAGAACGCTTCGCGCACCTGCTCCACCCGCCCCACCTCCCTGACGCCATAGCGGGCGCCGATCTCTTCCGAGAGGATCGCAGGTGCCGGGAAGAAGCCTTCTCCCGCCTGGGCAAAGGCCTTCATCAGCGCACTGTCGTCAAACTCCCCGACCACCTGCGGCGACAGGCGTGCTTCGCCCAGCCAGCGCTCGATCTCGCTGCGAACCGCCGCATTCGGCCCCGGGAGCAGGAGCGGAGCCCCGTGCAGGCAACCCGGGAAGGTTCCGCAGCGATCCGCCAGGGCCGGAGCGGCCAGGAAGGAGACGGCGCTCTCGCCCAGTTTGTGGCTATGGCAGCGGACCGAAAGCCCCGCCGGCATGGGACGGTCAGCCAGCACCATATCCAGGCGATGCAGCGCCAGTTCGCCAAGCAGCCAGTCGATCTGCCCTTCGCGACAGATCAGCCGGACCGGCTCGGAGAGCGCCTTCAGCGAAGCCAGCAGCTGACGGGTGAGCGATTTGGGCACGACCACAGAGACGCCGACCCTGAAGGCGGGCAGCGCGCGGCAAGAGTGCGCGCGCAGCGACGAGAGCATTTCATCGCCCAGGGCGAACATTTCGTCGGCAAACGAGAGGGCGATCCGCCCCGCTTCGGTCAGTTCGAGCCCGCGGCCCGCCGGGCGCAGCAGAGGCACCCCCACCTCCTCTTCGAACAGGTTGATCTGGGCGCTGACCGTCTGCGGCGTCAGATGCAGGCGCTTCGCTGCGCTAGCGACGCTGCCGGTATGGGCGACGGTCCAGAAATAGCGGAGGTGTTTGAGGTTCATGAGCGTAAAGGATTCGTAAAAATCTGCGCGTTCATAAATATTAATCGACTTTATCTGATTGATTGAGCTTGTCAGAATTTCCGGCAGGAAGGCGACGACCCATCCCAGGGTCATCCAGGGCCGAGAGCAACGACAGGAGGGCGTACGTCAATGGACTGTGCTGTACACGAAAGCGCCGTAGCAGCTTCGACTCATCGAAGAAGTGACGCCGCGCTGCTGAGCGCACCGGAGGAACTGGAATGCCTGCGCCACGAGCTGACCGGCTTGCTGTCGGTCCTCGGCAGCCGCAAGCCCTCGGTCCGCATGCACGATGCCCTGCTCGGCCTGTGGATCGACTCGCAGGGGCACGCGGGCATGCCTGACATGCGGATGTGCAAGGTGCAGCCCGCTGGCGGTCCCGACCTGCGCATGGTCGAGGCGATCAGCGTCGATGGCGTCTGGATGCTTTTCCATCTGGACCAGAGGACAGACGGGCCATCGCGCGCTGATCTGCTTGCACGCGTGCTGGAAGCATTCGGGCACGATGAGCATCGCGGCACGAGCGGGCGCTTCGTCCCGATATTCTGCGCCGATGCTCAGCCCACCGAGGTGCAGCAGGAAATGGAGCACCTGAGGCGCCTGCATGGCGATCTGACGCTGGCACCTCGACGCCCCGACCTCTCACCCTGGCACGGACGAACCGACATCCGGGCACGCCACGCGGCCTGACGAACTGGCGTCCGCACCGATCCCACCCTGTTCCCGCCGCCGGCCTCGCGGTAGTATCCCACCCAGGGTTGCGGGCCTTGCCCCTGCCCTGACCGCGGAGCCCTTTCCAGACTCGAGACCGAACCGATGAACCGCCACGTGCGCAAGCTGCTGACCATCGTCACCGAGGCCGCCCTCGAAAACCTGCTCGTCAAGGACCTGGAGCGTCTCGGCGCCCATGGCTATACGGTCAGCGATGCCCGCGGCAAGGGCGCCAGAGGGGCACGCACCTCGGCCTGGGACACGAGCAGCAACATCCGCATCGAAGTGGTGTGCGACGAAGCGACCGCCGATACCATTGCTGCCCACCTGCAGGCCCACTACTACGACAACTACGCCATGATCCTCTTCATGGCAGACGTGACGGTAATGCGGCCGGAGAAGTTCTGACCGGCTCCGGCAGGGTGATCGCAGCGGCCGCTGTGACGTCCTGCGCGCGCGCCCAGCCATACCGATCACACCGAGCAGCCTTGCCGCCAGACACCCCGCTCTTCGCGCCCTTGCCGCCCCTTGCCCAAGGCGTGCTCGACGTCGGCGACGGTCATCGCCTGTACTTCGAACGCTGCGGCCATGCCGAAGGCCTGCCCGTACTGTTCCTGCACGGCGGACCAGGGAGCGGCTGCAGCCCTCGCCAGCGCCAGCTCTTCGACCCTGCGCGCTTCCATGTCGTGCTCTTCGACCAGCGCGGCTGCGGGCGCAGCACACCGCGCGGCGACTGCCATGCCAACACGACCCGCGAGTTGGTCGAGGACATCGAGCGCCTGCGCTTGCACCTTGGGATCGAGCGCTGGCTGGTCTTTGGCGGCTCGTGGGGAGCCGCACTCGCCCTGGCCTACTGCAGCGCGCATCCGCAAGCCTGCCTGGGCGCCATCCTGCGCGGCAGCTTTCTCTGCGGGCAGGCCGACCTCGACTGGTTCTTCGGCGCGGAAGGCGTGGGTGCAATCTGCGCCGAGGCCTGGTCAGCGCTGTGCGCAGCCCTGCCCGAGGCGGCCGAAGGGCGCGCCCTCGCCGCTCTGTGTGCGGCGCTGGGTGGCCCCGACACGCAGGCCGCTGCCCGTGCGGCGCTGGCCTGGGCGGCATGGGAGAACGCCGTGATCGCGCCGGGGCAAGCGCCCCCCGCGCCACCCGCGCGCGACGATGCCGCCATCAGGGCACTGATCGACAAATACCGCGTGCAGGCACACTACCTCGCCCACCGCTGCTTCCTCGACGAGGACGGCGTGCTCGAGGCCGCTCGCCGCATCACCGCCATGCCCACTGCGCTGATCCATGGCCGGCTCGATCTGGTGTGCCGCGCGCGCAACGCGCTGCGCCTGCACCGTGCCCTGCCGGGCAGCCGCCTGCGCCTGGTCGACGGCGCTGGCCACAGCCCGTTCGAGCCGGCAATGGCGGCGGCACTGATCGGGGCCCTCGAGCACTTTGCCGTCCATGGCGACTTCAGCCACTGGCGCGCGGACTGAGGCGATGCCGCCACTTTTACGCTGCACACCGGGCACGTGTGGAGCGAGCGGCTAATGATTTTCTGTAGGTGGCGCTCGGGCTTGCCATGAGGCGGGCGCTGCCGGCCATCGGCGAGAATCGGGGTCAAGCCAAGACCCGCAAAGGACTCCGACCGTGACCGCCACACCCCGCGCCGTGAGCGCCCCTGCCCCCCGACCCATCGCCCGCCTGCTTCGCCTCGGCATTCCGGGCGCCTTGGCGGGCTTCGCCTGCGTAGCCGGCGCGCAAGACGCAGCAACGGCCGATCAGAGCGCCGTCACGCTCAATCCGGTCGTGGTCACCGGTAGCCGGGTCGAGACCAACAGTTTCGATCTGCCCTTCTCGGTCGATGCGGTCGACATGCGCGCCAACCAGGCGGGCAACCTCGGCGTGAATGCCTCGGAGGCACTGGCCGGCGTACCCGGCCTGGTCATCCAGAATCGTCAGAACTACGCCCAGGACCTGCAGATATCGGTGCGCGGCTTCGGTGCCCGCGCCGCTTTCGGCGTGCGCGGCGTCAAGCTGATCGCCGACGGCATCCCCGCCAGCAACCCGGACGGCCAGGGCCAGGCCGCCACCTTCAACCTCGACACCGCCGAACGCATCGAAGTGATGCGCGGCCCCTTCTCCACCGTGTACGGCAACCACGCGGGCGGTGTCATCCAGCTCTTCTCGCGCACCGGCGAAGGCGCACCGCGCATGCGCGCCAGCGTGCTCGGCGGCAGCTGGGGCACGACCAAGATCGGCGTCGGCCTGGAGGGCGAGCAGTCCGGCGTCGGCTTCATCGTCGATGCCTCGCGCTTCGACACCGATGGCTACCGCGACCACAGCAAGACCCGGCGCGACCAGGGCTTTGCCAAGCTCAGCTTCCGCCCGGACGAGGACAGCACGCTGACGCTGGTGGCGAACGGCCTGCGCCAGCCCGACACCCAGGACCCGCTGGGGGTGACGTGGGCAAGCTACCAGCGCAATCCGCGTGCGGTCGAAGACGTGGCCAAGCAGTACAACACGCGCAAGAGCATCCACCACCTGCAGGGTGGCGCAACCTACGAACGCCGCTTCGGCGAGGACAGGCTGCAGCTTTCGGCCTACACCGGGCGGCGCAGCGTCACGCAGTATCAGTCGATTCCGCGGATTGTGCAGATTCCAACGGCAGACAATCCCGAACGCGCCCGCCACGCCGGCGGCGTGGTCGATTTCGACCGCGATTTCTACGGTCTCGGCGCACGCTGGATCGCCCAGCGCAGCCTCGGCGACGGCGAACTGACCCTCACCGTCGGCCTCGACTACGACCGCTCGGAGGACGACCGCCGCGGTTACGAGAACTTCATCGGCACCACCCTCGGCGTCAAGGGCAATCTGCGCCGCAAGGAAATCGACACCATCACCAGCACGGACCCCTATATCCAGGCCCTGTGGAAGCAGGGCCCCTGGCAGTGGTCGGCGGGCGTCCGCCACTCGCGGGTGGCGTTCAAGGTCGACGACCGCTACATCGTGGGCATCAACGGCGACGACAGCGGCAGCGCGCGCTACAGCGAGACCACGCCGGCCCTTGGCGTGGTCTATGCACTGAGTCCGGTCACGAACGTCTATGCCAGCGCCGGCCTGGGCTTCGAGACGCCCACCCTCAACGAGCTCTCCTACTCACCGGCTGACGGTTCCTTCAACCTCGGCCTGAAGCCCTCCACCAGCCGGCAAGCCGAACTGGGCATCAAGACCTTCGTCGGCGACTCGACGCGCGTCAATGCCGCCGTGTTCAGGATCGAGACCGAAGATGAGATCGTCGTTGCGGGCTCGAGCGGCGGGCGTACGACCTTCAAGAATGCCGGCAAGACCTTGCGCCAGGGCCTGGAGATGGCGCTCGAGTCCGAACTCGCGCACAACTTGACGGCACGCGCCTCATTCACCTATCTGAAAGCCGAGTACGACGAGGCCTTCACCACCCGGATCGGGATGGCCGACGTCACGATCCCGGCCGGAAACCGCCTGCCGGGCATTCCCAAGCTCAGCGCCTATGCCGAACTCGCCTGGAAACCGATCGAAGCGGTCACGCTCGCGGGCGAACTGATTTACCGCGACAAACTCGAAGTGCATGACCGCAACATCGACAGAGCGGCACCCAGCTACACCTTGTTCAACCTGCGGCTCTCGGCGGAACAGCAACAGGGCCCATGGACGTTTGGCCAGCTGCTCCGCATCGACAACGTGTTCGACCGCAAGCACGTCGGCTCGGTCATCGTCGGCGACAGCAACGGCCGCTACTACGAGCCCGGCCCCGAGCGCAGCTGGTACGCGGGGGCGAGCGCAAGCTACCACTTCTGATTTCAGCGGTGTGGGGGGGTCCCTGCGCCACCACCTTCAAGAGCTCGCGGCTGGTGCCGCTCCTACAGCGGGCGACGTGCGTGACGGCTTCCCGTAGGAGCGGCGCCAGCCGCGAGGGGTTGAAGGCGATGTGCCTTGGGAGCATGAGCACCCGCACGCAGTCACGGCCGGAATTCTGGCAGGATACCGGCTCAAGGAGGGCAAGCTCATGGAATGGATCATCCTCGCGCTGGTGGCCGGTGTCATCGGCTACGGCATCGTCATCTACAACGGCCTGGTGGCGCTGCGCAACCGGGTCAGGAACGCCTTCTCGCAGATCGACGTGCAGCTGCAGCGGCGCTACGACCTGATCCCCAACCTGGTCGAGACCGCCAAGGGCTACATGGCGCACGAGCGCGAGACGCTGGAGGCGGTGATCGCGGCGCGCAACCGCGCCCACTCCGCCGCCCAGCGCGCGGCGGGCACCTCGGGCGCTGACGCTGGCGCACTGGGTGCCGGCGCGGTCGGCGAGCTGGCGAGCGCCGAAGCCGCACTGGGCGGGATGCTCACCCGCTTCTTTGCCCTCGCCGAGGCTTATCCCGACCTCAAGGCCAACCAGAACATGGCGCAGCTGCAGGAAGAGCTGGCCAGCACCGAGAACCGCATCGCCTTCGCCCGCCAGGCCTACAACGATGCGGTCATGACCTACAACACGCGACGCGAGCAGTTCCCCGACAGCATCGTTGCCAACAGCTTCAACTTCACGGCCGCCGAACTCTGGCAGCTGGAGAACGCCGAGGCGCGCCAGGCGCCGCGGGTAAGCTTCGGCAACCGCTGAGCCCGGCGGGGCGATGGACTTCTTCGCCGAACAGGACCGCGCACGCCGCGCCGGGCGCTGGCTGCTGCTCGGCTTCGGCTGCGCGCTGGCCGCGTGCATCGTGCTGGTCTATCTCGCGCTGCTGCCGATGACCGCAGGCGAGTACGGCGAGGAGATCGCCCTGTGGCAGCCCGGCCTGTTCCTGATCGTCGCGCTGGCGGTAGGGGGCGTCATCGGCGGGGGCTCGGCCTGGAAGGTCGCCGCGCTGGCCGCTGGCGGCGGCGAGGCGGTGGCACGCACGCTGGGTGGGCGGCTGGTGGCACGCAATACCACGGATGCGGCCGAGCGCCGGCTGATCAACCTCGCCGACGAGATGGCGATTGCTGCCGGTATTCCGGCGCCACCGGTGTATGTGCTGGAGGACGAGACCGCGATCAACGCCT
Source organism: Thauera sp. 27 (assembly GCF_000310125.2). NCBI lineage: Bacteria > Pseudomonadati > Pseudomonadota > Betaproteobacteria > Rhodocyclales > Zoogloeaceae > Thauera > Thauera sp. 27. The sequence goes on along the minus strand of NZ_AMXB01000069.1, from coordinate 533 downwards.
TTGCAGCCGGCGACCATCCGCGCGCGGCAGTGGTGGCGGTCACACGCGGCGCACTCGACCGCCTCACCCGCGACGAGCTTCAGGGCGTGATCGCCCACGAGTTCAGCCACATCCTCAATGGCGACATGCGACTCAACATGCGCCTCGTGGGGGTACTGCACGGGCTCTTCATGCTCGCCGGTGCCGGGCGCGTGCTACTGCGCAGCGGCGGCGGACGCAGCTCGGGCAAGGACAAGAATGGCCTCGTCGTGCTCGGCCTGGTGCTGGTGGTGGCCGGCTATCTCACCGGGCTTGCCGGCCGCCTGGTGCGTGCCGCAGTGTCCCGCCAGCGTGAATTCCTGGCCGATGCCTCGGCGGTGCAATTCACACGCAACCCGCAAGGCCTGCTGGGCGCCCTGCACAAGGTGGCGCAGCAGGCCAGCGGCCTGGCGCACGGCCAGGGCGAGGCGGTGAGCCACATGCTGTTCGACGGCCGCAGCAGCGCCAGCGCCCTGCGCAGCGCGGGCGGCCTGCTCGCCACCCACCCGCCGCTG